>NZ_AQOQ01000016.1:0-81613 GCF_002888555.1 Alcanivorax sp. MD8A
AATCGCGCCGCGAGCGACGCTCCTACGGACATTTCTGAAAGGACAATATCATGACTCAAAAAATTGAATTTCTGTTTGATGTGGGTAGCCCTACGGCGTACCTGGCCTGGAGCCAGCTTCCGGCCATTGCCGAGCGAACCGGGGCGCAACTGGAACTCAAGCCGATCCTGCTGGGAGGCGTGTTCAAGGCCACCGGCAATGCGCCTCCCGGCGCCGTCCCCGCCAAGGGCATGTACATGATGCGCGATCTGGCTCGCTACGCGAGCCGTTACCAGGTGCCATTGACCATGAACCCGCACTTCCCGGTGAACACCATTACTCCCATGCGCGTCATCACTGCTGCTCTGGGTACAGAGCAGGAGCAGCACATGGTGGATGTCATGTTTAACGCCATGTGGAAAGCGCCGTGTAAATTGTCGGAAGTAGACGAGATGACGCGCGTGCTGACGGAGGCGGGGCTGGACGCAGAAGATTGGTTGGCCCGTGCCAGCGATGAGACTGTCAAAGAGCAGCTCAAAGCCAATACCGAAGCCGCGGTAAAGCGCGGTGTGTTTGGCGCGCCGACGATGTTTGTGGGCAATGAAATGTTCTTTGGGCAGGATAGATTGGATTTTGTCGAAGATGCCCTCAAAGGCAGTAAATAACGACAATCAAAAAACGAAGTAGATCAAAGCGAAAAGGCCGTATCCGGCGACGGGTATGGCCTTTTTTGTTTATATCAATTTTTCTTCCAGTCACAAAAAAAGTTGTTTTGTCGAGATTGTCCATCACAATCAGGAACAGGGTTCTGTAATCAGTGATGGGGATTGGATATGAAAATAGCGGGATTGCTGGCTGCGATGCTCGTTGGTTGGCCGCTTGTCGCTGCGGCGCAGCCTGTTGGTGAGCCCACTATCGAGCATGTGCCTGAGGATCTGGCGGATGAAGTGAAAAGCCGTGGCATCCTTGGCCAAGATGATCGCAGAAGCACCCGTGAGGTGCCTTATTACCTGAAAAAATATACCCGCCGGGTGGGGGAGCTCATTACCTATAACCATCTGGAGTCGGGTGAAACTGCAAAAACGACCTGTACCGGCTCGCTGATCCAGAAGAACTATATCGTGACAGCGGCGCATTGCGCATTCGACAGTCAAGGCAAGCTTCACGAGAACCAGTTCTTCTATCCTGGTATTCAGGAAGGCAGGGTGAACTACGACAAGTACCGGGTTGCTAGGGTCTTTCTACCCGCCAGCTATACCCATGATGCGAACGAGGATACGGGCAGGGATATAGCAATCATGGAATTGGAGCCGGCAGATAACGGGCGGCATGCCGGGCAGGTTGCAGGTTGGTTCGGCTTTTGGGGGCGTGCCGATTTCCCGGATGGAGAGGTGTCTACCATCGGCTACCCTGGTGACAAGCAGGATGGGCATCAATACTTTCAGGAAGGTTGTCAGGCGGTAAATCGTAACCCTTACAATCACAACGATCTGTGGATTGACTGCGATGTATTTCAAGGGCAAAGCGGGAGCCCAGTACTGATTTACTCCGGGGAGTATGACACGTTCCATGTGCAGGCTGTGATTCAGAGTGAATCTGCCAAAATGAATTTTGGGTCCCGAATCTCACCGGAAAGGGCAAAAATATTTCGCTATATCACGAAAGGGGAGTTCGCGTCGGCGGCCTATCAATCTGAAGGAATTGTCGAGCCCTGGATTCAGATGGATTATGTCAATCAAAATAAGATCTATGTCTACGCTCGAAACGAGTGCAGCGATGAAGATCTTTACATCGCCTACAATTATAAAACCCATGCAGGAGATTGGCGTGCAGGAGGTTTCATGTTATTGAAACCCAAGCATGAAATGCCGGTATTTGATACCGGAAACGGGGTTTATTACCTTTCTGCCCGTAATCCAGAAGGCAAGGTGTTTACGCGAAAAGATATGAACAAGTACTTGTCAAAATATGACATGAACGTGGGGATGCAGAAGTACAGCGTAGACAAGTTCGGCACCTTTACTTACGGATTTGGCTGTCGGTAGTTTACGAGCAGGCAGAAAAGCCGCCATCAGTGAAAGGGGGAAAGATCTTCCCTTGTACATGTCAGGTTCCTGGTGGTTGGTATGCCTAAACGAAAATGCCCTTGCTTCCAGCGAAGACAAGGGCATTCTTTTTTGTGGCTTGTAGCTTGTAGCAGTTAGCGGTTGATTGCGGCCTGCATAAATGGCGGCAGCACCAGCGCGCCCTTGTGAATTGCGGCAGAGTAGTACCGGGTGTCGAAGCCTTTGTCTGAGGCATCCGTTTCGCGGAACTCGCCCACTTGCGTGTTCTTGCCCGCCATCGTGCAGCTCCACCAGCCACTGGGATAAACCGGCTGCGGGAAGGGCAGTGTCTGGGTGCTGGTGAAACCCGCTTCGCGCATGTTGGCGTGAAGGTCCTTGATGATGGTGTCGCTGTGCAGCAGCGGGGATTCCGATTGCTGCACAATGATGCCGCCCTCGGCCAGTACACGGTGGCAATCGCGGAAGAAATCGGCCTTGAACAACCCTTCCGCCGGGCCTACCGGGTCGGTGGAATCAACGATGATCACGTCCACGCTGCCATCTGCGCAGTTGCGCATGTATTGCACGCCATCTTCAAACAGCAGTTCCGCCCGTGGGTCGTCGTTGGACTCGCACAGTTCCGGGAAATACTTCTCCGAGTAGCGGGTGACCATCTCGTCAATATCGATCTGGGTGGCTTTTTCTACGCCGGGATGACGCAGCACTTCGCGCAGGGTGCCGCAGTCGCCACCACCGATGATGACGACCCGTTTCGGATTGGCGTGGCTGAACAGCACCGGGTGCGACATCATCTCGTGGTAAAGGAAGTTGTCACGGGTGGTGAGCATGGTGGCGCCATCGATGGTCATCAGGTAACCGAAGCTGTCGGTTTCCCACATTTCGATGTGCTGATACTCGGTCTGCACTTCTTCCAGCTTCTGCTTCAAACGCAGGCCGAAAGCGGTGCCAGCGGTGTCAAAGTGCTCGTAAAACCAGTTGTTTTGGGTGCTGCTCATGGGCCTTTCCAGTGGGTGGGAGCCAGTGGGCTCCCGAGGTGGACAATAGTCGCGATTGTAAGACCTGTGGCCCCCCTGTCAAAGCCTGATTCCTTGCCCCAAAAAGGGATGCGACAAGCGGTGGCAGGCAGGCATAATGGCGACAGTTTTCCCCTTTGCGGTGGCCGGTGACGGCCTCGCCCGTTTCAGGACAGGTAATGACCGATTCAAGCTCCATTCCCGCCAGTGAGATCTACAACGTGGATCGCTGGGGCGACAGTTACTTCCGTATCGATGAGCATGGCGAGCTGTGTGTTCGTCCCAATGGTGAGCAGGGTGGCCAGGCGACGCTGGAAGCCGTGTTGCAGGCCTGTCGTGAGGCGGGGCTGCGGGCGCCGGTGCTGGCGCGCTTTTCCGGCATTCTGCGCCAACGGGTCAAACTGTTGGCAGGGGCCTTCCGTGAGGCTATCGATGGCCATCGCTACGACGGGCAATACACCCCGGTCTATCCGATCAAGGTGAACCAGCAGCGCCGGGTAGTGCACGAAATCATTCGGGCTCGCGAAGAGGGCGAGCGTATCGGGCTCGAGGCAGGCTCCAAGCCAGAACTGCTGGCGGTACTGGCGTTGTCCAATCCGGGCGACACGATCGTCTGTAATGGTTACAAGGATGCCGAATACCTGCGTCTGGCGTTGATGGGCGAAAAGCTGGGCTTCCACGTGAATATCGTGGTGGAAAAGATGTCCGAGCTGCCTGCGCTGCTTCGTATTGCCGATGAGCTGGGTGTGGCCCCGCGGATTGGTCTGCGGGTGCGGTTGATGAGCATCAGCAAGGGCAACTGGCAGAACACCGGGGGCGAGAAGTCCAAGTTTGGCTTGAGTGCCCCGCAGCTGATGAGTGCGCTGGCGCACTGCCGTGAGGCGGGTCGACTCGACTGTGTGAAACTGCTGCATTTCCATCTGGGTTCCCAGGTGGCGAATATCCAGGATATCAAGGCAGGTATGCGTGAGGCGGCCCGGTATTACACCGAAATGCGTGCGCTGGGCGCGCAGGTGGAGACCGTGGATGTGGGCGGCGGTCTGGGTGTGGACTATGAAGGCACCCACTCACGTTCCTACTGTTCCATGAACTATGGTGTGGCGGATTATGCCCGTCATATCGTCCAGACCCTGCAGCAGCAATGTCAGCAACATGGCGTTCCTGAGCCGCACATCATTTCCGAGTCCGGGCGCGCACTGACGGCGCACCATGCGGTATTGCTGGTGAACATTACCGACCAGGAAGCCCAGAAGCCGGTCGCGGTCACCTTGCAGCCAGGCGACGACTCTATCCCGGAGCTGCAACAGCTGTGGGATCTTCAGGTTGCCCTGCAGGGCGAGGCCGGGAATTTGCTGGAGCGGTTTTCCGAAGTGGTGGGAGCCTGGCAGGATATCCACCAGCGCTACATCGCCGGCGATTTGGGGCTGGATGCCCGCGCCCGGGGGGAGCAGCTGTATGTGAACGGCTTGCTGGCCCTGCGCAGCCGCCTGAATCCGTTGCGCAAACAGCAACGGGAGCTGCTGGATAACCTTAACGAAACACTGGCGGACAAGCTGTTTGTGAACTTTTCAGTGTTCCAGTCGGTGCCTGATGTGTGGGGCATCAATCAGGTGTTCCCGGTACTGCCATTGTCCGGGTTGAATCAGCCGGTGACGCGTCGTGCCGTGTTGCAGGACATTACCTGTGATTCCGACGGGCGTATTGACCAGTTCGTGGACGGCGAAGGGGTGGAGTCATCCTTGCCGTTGCCCGCTGAGATTAACGGTCACCTCGGCATTTTCATGGTAGGGGCGTATCAGGAAATCCTTGGCGACATGCACAACCTGTTTGGAGATACCGATTCGGTGGATGTGGATGTCACCGATGCCGGCGAGATTGTTCTCGATCATGCCATACAGGGCGATACCGTCAGTTCGGTGCTGCGCTACGTGAACTATGACCCGGACCGTTTGCTTGAGTCGCTGGAGCAACACTGCCGCCAGGCCCATCTCAGCGATGATGAGCAAGAGGGATTCATCGAACTGGTACGGGATGGTCTGGCAGGGTATACCTATCTTGAGTAACGAAAAGCGAGGCGTATCGACAAAGGTCATATAAACCGTCCATACGTCAGATTTTTGATTTTCCAGCCAGCAAGGAGAGCGCCATGCGTTATGAACTCTGTGCCAGCCAGGAGATCCCCGAAGGCCAGAGCAAGGCAATGAAAGCCGGGGAAACCAAACTGGTGGTATACCACTTGAGTGATGGCTTTTATGCCACCCAGGCCCGTTGCCCCCATGTCTTTGCTTCGTTAGGCAAAGGCAAGATTCTCAAGGATAAATGTGTGCAATGCCCGCTGCACCGGGCGGAGTTTGATATCCGTACGGGAGAGGTGGTGAAGTGGGCAAACTTTCCGCCGGGGGTGCAGATGCTGAATGTGGTGCGTGGCGAAAAACCCCTGGATACCTGGCCCGTGTCAGAAGAAAACGGCCAGCTTTACGTGGAGATTTGATGGCCCTCAGCAAGGAAGAGCAACAGCGAGCCGCACTGGAGCGGCTGGAGAAATTCAGCCGCTTCACCGACAGCAGTATTGGCATTCCCTTTACCCGGTTCCGTTTCGGAGCCGAAGCGCTGATTGGCCTGATCCCGGGCATTGGTGATGCGGCGGGTCTGGCGCTGGCCAGTTATGTGCTGCTGGAAGCGCAACGCGCCGGCGCCAGCAAGGCCGTGAAGCTGCGTATGTTGAGAAACATGCTGATCGATTTTCTCGGGGGCCTGCTGCCAGTAGTCGGGGATGCCTTCGATGCGATCTATAAGGCCAACACCCGAAACACCGAGTTGCTGCGAAACTATCTGGAAAAACAACTGGAAGTCGAACCGCCCCCCAAACCCTTCCCCTGGTGGACCCTCATCTGGTTATCCGTACTGTTTGCGATTCTGACCGGCGGGTTGACGTTGATTCTTTAATGCGGTTTTCGCTGTTAACTGTTCACTAGATCTTCTAGTGCATCGCCTGACTCAGCCGGGAAAGGTAATGCTGAAAGTGTGTTTTCAGTGGCTCATTAAGGGCGTCGCTTTGTGTTAGCCGTTCCTGTAACCAGCTGCCCTGATGGTCGTTGTGGTGCCACTGCTGGTAGCAGAATACCTGTAGCACGAACTGTTGCAGGAAGGCGGGTTTTTCCAGGTCGGTTTCGTTGGCCAGGGCAATGCGGGGATACAGTTCGTGCAGCTTTCGGGCGAAGGCGCCGGAGCCGATACCATTATCGTTGCCGTATTCGTCATGCAATGGTGTGGTGAGATGGCCGCAACTGGGTGAGCGGGCTTTGAGAATAAAACCGCACAGCGGCTCGCCCAGTGTGCTGGCAACGTCCTCCAGCGCGTCGGTAAAATCCCGTGAGGGATCGTCAACGGCCTTGACCCGTTGGCCCTGTTCGGTCTGAACCACCTGGATGGGGGCACGCGGAATGCCCAGCCCGATACTCACTTCCGGGCAGGTTTCCCGAAAACGCAACAGCGGTGCGAGCTGGTGCATGACGATGCCGTTGCGTTTGTGGTCGCCGTCGTAGCGGACGTTCTGCCCGGTGAGACAGGCGCTGACACCAATCACCGGTTTCTGCCATTCCTGCTGTGGCAAGACGATCCCCACTTGTTGCAGCAGATCCGTTAGCATGGGCCTTCTCCTTTTTCTCCGCTGAAGGACTTTGATCATGCAAGGCGTCTTTCTCGATACGGAAACCGTTAACCCCGAGCAACTGGACTTCTCTGCGCTAGAGGCATTGATGTCCTGGACCTTCCATCCTTTCACTGCGCCTGCGGAGCGCATTGCGCGTTTGCAGGGGGCCGAGGTCGTCATCACCAACAAGGTGGTGCTCGATGCTGACACCCTGGCGGCCTGTCCGTCCCTCAAGCTTATCTGCATTTGTGCCACGGGTACCAATAATGTGGATCTACCGGCGGCGAAAGCCCAGGGCATTACCGTGTGCAACGTGAGCGGCTATGCGCGGGCGTCTGTGGCGCAGCATAGCCTGATGTTGATGTTGACCCTTGCCACCCACTGCGTGCAGTACGATGCGGCGGTGAAACGGGGTGAATGGAGTGCCGCACGGCAGTTTTGCCTGCTGGATTACCCGATCATGGAGCTGGCAGGTAAAACTCTGGGGATCATTGGTTTCGGAGATCTGGGCCGGGAAACGGCTCGGCTGGCGGAGGCCTTCGGTATGGAGATTGCCGTGGCGCAATCATTCAGCGGAGCGAGCCATGAGGGGCGCCTGCCGCTCAACGAGCTGCTGCCCCGGGCCGATGTGCTGAGCCTGCACTGTCCGCTGACGGCACAGACCGAGAAGCTGGTGAATGCGGCGTTTCTGGCGCAGATGAAAGCAGGGGCGCTGCTGATCAATACCGCCCGCGGTGGCCTGATTGATGAATCGGCCCTGGCGGACGCCCTGCGCTCGGGGCATCTGGGCGGTGCCGGGCTGGATGTGCTGAGCAGCGAACCCCCTTCCCGCGATCATGTGCTGCTGGCCGACGATATTCCCAACCTGATCATTACCCCGCACAACGCCTGGGGCACCCGGGAATGTCGCCAGCGATTGCTGGATGGCGTTGTCAGCAATATCAGGAGCTGGCAGGCGGGCGCGGCGACCAATGTGGTGAACTAGCCCTGCTGTAGGAGCGTCGCTGGCGGCGCGATCCCAAACCCCGAAAAGAACGATTTACCACAGGGCTCACCAAGGTCACGCAGATAAAACAAAGTGATTGCTCTGCTCCTCTGTGTGCTCTGTGGTGAAAAAGGTTTTGCCCATGGTCTGTTATCGCGCCGCGAGCGACGCTCCTACGGCCAGGGTTGGTTTTATCCTTTCTTCTTTAGCCGACTGGCCAGCAGTTTGTCCATGCCCCTGAACAGCGGTTGCGGCAGGTTGGTGATCGGCCCGGGCGCGGCGGCGAGCAGTACGCTGCCGAGCTTGCCCATGGGGCGGGCGATACGGGATGGTCGTTTCTCGCAGGCTTCCACGATCCAGCCTGCGGCCTTCTGCACGTGCATCATGGGCATGTATTTATAGATGGCCGTCCGCGATGACATGGGGGTGCGGACCATGGGGAAATACACCACAGTCGTGGTGATCCCTTGATGGCCCATCTCCGCCTGCAGGGAGCGGGTGAAGGACTCCAGCGCGCTCTTGCTGGCCAGGTAGGCCGAGAACAGCGGGATGGGAATCTGGGTGGAGAGACTGGAAATGTTCACCACATGCCCGTGCCCCTGCTCGAGAAAACGGGGCAGCAGTTTCAGCGTCATGGCCACTGCGCCGATATAGTTCAGCTGTACGGTGCGTTGAAAGTCGTGCAGGCGGTCCAGTGACTGCTCAATGGGGCGCCGGATAGAGTGAGCGGCATTGTTCACCAGCGCATGAATGTCCTGCTGCTCACGCAGAATCTGGTCGGCACAGGCTTCAATCGCTTCGCTGCTGCTGAGGTCACAGGGGTAGATGGCGCAGTAGGCGCCTTCCGCTTCTACGCGCTGCTGGACCTCGCGCAACTGTTCTTCCCGGCGAGCGACAAGGCACAGCCTCGCGCCACGACGGGCCATCAAGACTGCAGCTTGCGCACCAATGCCACTGGAGGAGCCGGTGAGTACAATGGTCTGGCCTTTCAATTTCATTGGCGTTCCCGGTTTTGTCGGTAAACGAAAAGTGTGCCGGTGATTCCCGGGAACGCCAAGGTCAAAACAGGACGAAGAGTTGGCACTATGTGGAAACAGAAAACGCTCACCCTTTCAGCTAAACGCCGGGGCTGTCATCTGGTGACGCGTGAGGTGCTGGAGCAATTGCCGGAGTTGGCCGATTTGCAAGTGGGGCTGCTGCATCTTTTCATCCAGCACACATCGGCGTCTTTGACCATCAACGAGAATGCGGACCCGGATGTTCGGGGGGATCTGGAACGTCACCTGAATGTGATGGTGCCCGAAAACGCGCCCTACTATGCGCATACCCTGGAAGGCCCGGACGACATGCCCGCGCATATCAAGAGTGTGCTGATTGGCCCGTCTCTCAGTGTCCCCATCACCGATGGCCGACTGGCGCTGGGAACCTGGCAGGGGATCTATTTGTGCGAGCACCGTGATCAGGGTGGGACGCGCAGGCTGGTGGCGACGATTCAGGGGGAATAAAGGGAAGCGCCGTTTCGCGCTACGAGTTTCGAGTTGCGAAAATCAAAGGGAAGACCACCGCGCCGGTGAGGCGGGTGGTTTTGCTCTTCGAACCCCGAAACGCCTTTCGTGTTGCGTTACTGCGATATCCACTGCAGGAATTCGCGGCGCTCTTCCGCCGTGGCCTGATTCCATTGTGCTTTCAGGGTATCCAGGTAGCTTGCCGGTGGCGCCTGGGGGGCCACGGAGGAGGTCTTCTCCGTGGCCGCGGCTGCCGATGCGCCAGCGGTAACACCGGCTGCGGCTTGAGGTGCAACGCTGTTGGTGGTCGCGGTGGTCACTTCTTCACCGGTGATGGGCGCCATGAAGCCGCGCTTCAGGACCAGCTTGCTTTCTTCTGCCGCTACTTTCTCTCCGCTGACGGGGTTTTCTACCCAGCCATGAAAGCTGTCTTCCATGGCACGTGCTTGTGCCACATCCTGTGGTTTTTCGAAACCGAGAATCCACATGTCACCGGGTTTGCCATCGACCACGAAATTGGCAGGATTGGTTTTCACAATCTCGTGATTGTCTGCATCCAGCTGCCAGAGTTCCTTGTAATAGGCCAGAATCTTGTAGCGTCCCGGTGCAAACTTCAGATCCTTGTATTCAGTCGAAAAGAAGGTGTTAACGCCTTCGACTTCTTCGCCATTGATGGTGAATACTTCCAGTTCGCTGGGGACTCGCACGGTGACGACATTGCTGTCAGATCGGGCGGGGCCATCGTACAGCTGGACGACCGGACTACGGGCGCAGGCGGCCAGCAGCAGGGTGAGCAAGGCAAGGATGGATACGCGGAACAACATGACTTCTCCTGATTGGCAGACCCGCCAGTCTGGCGGGCGAAGATGGCAAAGCGGTGACAGGGATATCAGAAGCCCCAACTGTCAACGCGGGCGGGCGCCACATCCCGGTTCAGGGCGGTGAGCCCTCTGGCACAACGGATTATCCACCAGACAGTGGCAAAGACCATCACCAGCCAGCCAATGAAGGCCAGAGTGGTGATGCCGGCGATAACGGAATAGAGCAACCCGATCCAGAACGTTCGGTACTGGAAACGAAAATGTTCGCGTAATGGCGGTGGGGCATCACCGGCATTCAGGTGGGCCAGTATCACGCCGGCAATGGCGGTAATGCCGCCGGTGATCAATCCCACCAGGTGCAGCACATAAATGATGCGGACCAGGCTGGTCTGGCTGGTGTCGGACATCAGGGAGCCTCTTTGACCGGTGCTTTCGCCGGTGCGTTGGTGGCCGTGGCGTTACAGGTGGTGACGCAGGCGTCCATGGTCTCGAACGGTACGCTACCCTGGCAGCCTCCCCAGATAAAACTCTGGCAGGCGCCTGTGTCGGCATCATAGTAGTAGCGGGGAATGGAGGCCTTGCACATGCCTGATTCCGGGGGTTGGTAGCAGGCGTCTGGTAGCTTGGCCGTGCCGGGATCGTTGCCGTTCTGGCATCCTGCCAGCAGGGTAAACGCGAGAATGAAGGGGAAAATCAGGTATCGCATGGCTGTTCCTTGTCTATTGCGAGGTAAGCGGTATAAAAATATGACGACTACTTTACCGGACTCTGCGACTGGCGGTAACCGGTTCATGTTATCCACCAGCATTGTCCTTTATGCTGGTTTTACCGAAATACGACAGTGGGGTGGCGGGTGAAACGGGTCGCAGCAGGTTTCTATGTGATGGGCTTGTTCGTAACGGGCCTGTGCTGGGCACAGGATACCCAGTACATGTTTTTGCAGGCTGGCAAGCTGCAGCTGAGTGATGCGGATACGACGGTGACGGCCAACGGCACGACCCTGAGCGGGGACTATGATGATCTGCCTTTCTTTACCGGCGGGGTGCAGAAGATTCTCGGGGGTTCTGATCGCGTTCGCTATGGCTATGAAGGCGGTGCGGTGATCAGCTGGCAGAATGATTCAGTGAGCTACTCCGGCGTGGTGAATGGCGGGGCTACGGTCAATATCAAGGTTGAGAATGAAATGTTCCTGTTTGGCACCATGCTGGGGGGGTATGGCGATATCAACTTTGGTGACCGGGCGAGGCTGTTCTTGTCGGGTGGCCCCATGTTGCTGATGGCCTCCTTGAAGCAGGACCAGGAAAAGCCCTACCCCCAGCCGTTGTCGTCGGCGGTAGTGATCAATGGCGATGAGCGTGATTTCAGCTTCGGTTATGGTGCCTATGCCTCACTGGGGCTGATCTTCTCGGTGGGCGGCAAATCCGAATTTGGGCTGGTGGTACGCGAGCAGGCCGTTGAGATGGATTTTAATGATGCCATCGCGGACTTTCCCTACGATGGTACCCAGTACATGCTCAGCTTTGGTTATCGGATGTAGGGTGGGTTGTTAGCTGTCAGACATGAGCCATGAGCTATGAGGGGCAAGCTTCAAGCTGCAAGCTACAACGCGGGGCGGGTTAATTTTGTCTTGAAAGGTTAGAGGCCGCGCTCAAATCATGGGCGCGGCTTCATTGCTTTCAGGACCTGTCAACGGTTGTCGCGTTGCAGCTTGCAGCTTGCTCTTTCCTCAATCTGCCCGCATGTGCTTCTGGTCCCGGGGCAGGGTGTCATTTCTCAGACGGATGACGGTTTTCTGTAGCAGCAGGTTGTTGGGCAGGGTGTAGCGGTGGCCAAGCTCATCCTGCACGGTGATGAAGATCAGGCCCATATGCCGAATCTGCCCTGTCACGGTATTGTCTCCATCCAGCAGGCGAATGCGATCACCCACCCGGTAAGGGGCGCTGAAGAACAGGATGATGGCCGCGGTGGCGTTGCTGAGCATGGACCAGCTGGCGAACAGGGCGACACCCAGCAGGGCCATCAATGAGGTCGCGAAAACCATCAGGCCATCGCCTTTCAGTCCCCACAGTACACCGATGGCAATCAGGCTGATGACCAGACTGGCGCTGTTGATGACCACCGCGGTTTGAAAAATTCGGGCGCGGGTGTAGTTGCGGCGGCGCCCCAACCGCTTGGTGATACCGCGCAGCAAGATGGACAACGCCCAGCCGAGCAGGGCGATCACCACAGTGAGCCCCCACTTCATGACAATGGATTCCATAGTTAACCGTGTTTGCCTGAGACAAAGGGATTGTTGGCACGCTCGTGGCCAATGGTCGACATGGGGCCATGGCCCGGGATAAATGAAACGTCGTCATCCAGGGTGAGCAGCTTGTCCTTGATGGCAGCGATCAGGGTGTCGAAGTCGCCTTTGGGGAAATCCGTGCGGCCGATGGAGCCGTTAAACAGCACATCCCCAACCACCACCAGTTTGCTGTCGGGCTGGTAGAACACCACATGCCCCGGGGTATGCCCGGGACAGTGGCGCACTTCAAAGTGTGTTTCACCCACGGTGACGGTATCGCCGTCTTCCAGCCAGCGGTTGGGAGTGAAGGGGCGGGAGGCCGGAAAACCCATCATCTGTGCCTGCTGAGGCAGCATGTCGATCCAGAACTGGTCGTCCCGGTGGGGACCTTCAATCGGAAGCCCCAGGGTCTCGGCGAGTTCGGCCACCGCGCCCACATGATCCAGATGGGCATGGGTCACCAGAATCTTCTCGGGGGTGCCGCCGACCTGTTTTAGTGCATCCAGAATGTTGTTGAGGTCGCCGCCGGGGTCGACGATGGCAACCTTGTCGGTGGATTCGCACTTGAGGAAAGAGCAGTTCTGCTGAAACGGGGTCACCGGCAGGATGGCGTACTTCATGGCTGTCTGTTCGGCTGTCTGGGGGTGAATGTGACCGGCAGTATAGCCGGTTCCCCGTCCGGGCTGCATGTCCGGACCAGTAAAAATATTTGCAAATTCAGACCTGGGTGGGGTTTGCGGTTTGCGGCCGAGTGCTATTTTAAGGTTTCCAACAATATACCCCGAGGAAGGGAATCATGGACATGGAACAAATCCAGCCATATATGGACAAGGCGATTGAGCTGGGCATGGCATATCTGCCCAAGGTGGTGCTGGCGGTAATTACGCTGGTGGTGGGGTTCTGGATCATCAAGCGGATTGTCGGTGGCATGAACCGGATGCTGGGGCACAAGGCGATTGATGATTCCCTGCAGAAGTTTCTTTCCAGCTTTCTGGATGTGTTGCTGAAGATTCTGTTGTTGGTGGCCGTGGCGGGCATGGTCGGCGTGGAGACTACCTCCTTTATTGCCATGCTGGGTGCGATTGGCCTGGCAGTGGGGCTGGCCTTGCAGGGAAGTCTGGGTAATCTGGCGGGCGGGGTGCTGATCCTGTTTTTCAAACCCTATCGGCTGGGCGACATTATCGAGGCGCAGGGATATACCGGCCGGGTTCACGATATCCAGATTTTTACCACGATTCTGATTACTTACGATAACCAGCGTATCGTGATTCCCAACGGGTTGATGTCCAACGGTTGCATCAAGAATATTTTCTGTGAGCCCCAGCGCCGTGTGGATATCGAGTTCGGTATCAGTTATGGCGACAACATCGAAGAGGCGCGCAAGGCCATTCAGTCGGTCATCGACAGTGATGACCGCATTCTTTCCGGTGGCAGTTTTGATCCGAATATCTTTGTGTCAGCCCATGCCGATAGCAGCATCAACATGCTGACCCGAGTGTGGGTGAATTCCGAGGATTACTGGCCGGTGTATTTCGGGCTCTTTGAGCAGGTGAAGTACGCGTTCGACCAGGCCGGGATTACCATTCCGTTCCCGCAGCGGGATGTGCATTTGTACCCGCAGTCATAAAGGCCGCCATGAGCTATGAGCTGTCAGCTTTGAGTAAAAACTCGTGGCTGGTAGCTCGTAGCTGTAGGCGAAGCCGTGCTGATTTATCGCTTCTCGATCGTCACCGGCAATCCATCCTTGGGCATGATGAGGGGCACTTGCTGGGTGGGCAGTTCATAGCCTTCTTTCACGCTTACCCGGTAGCGCTGCAGGAAGTGGAACAGGAAGGTTTTGGTCTGCAGCTCGGCAAAATTCAGCCCCAGACATTTGTGATGGCCACCGCCGAAGGGGACCCACTGATAAAAGTGTTTCTTGTGTTCTGCCCGGTCGTCACTGAAACGTTCCGGATCAAAGCGGAGCGGTTGGCTCCAGTATTCTTCCATGTAATGGGTGTACAGGGTGGAGATGTTCACCAGCGTATTTTTCGGCAGTACGTAGCCCTGGTATTCCACCTCTTTCACCGTACGGCGAGGGAAAGTGGTGAGCGGGGGGCGCATACGCAGTGTTTCGCGGAATACCCAGCCGGTTTTTTCCAGTTTGCCCAGATCATCATAATCCAGCGCGGTTTTGCCCAAGCCCTTCATTTCTTCTACCAGGATTTCCTGCCACTCGGGGTGTTTGGCGAGCATGTAGATGATCGAGCACAGGGTGCTGGTGGTGGTGTCGTGGGCGGCGAACAACAGGAAGATCATGTGGTTCATCACGTCCCGATCGGTCAGGCCGCCTTCTTCATCCGCCGCCTTACACAGTTCGCTGAAGAAATCCGGGGTGTCGCTGTTGCGTTTTTGCGGGATCAAACCGGTGACAAAGTCTTCCAGATAGCGGCGCCCTTTCATGCCCCGGTGCCACAACAGGCCGGGGATTTTCAGCCGGACCACGGCCAGTGAGGCTTCGGTGGTATCAATGAACGACTGGTTGACCTTGTCGGATTCCGGGCCCATTTCCAGACCGAAGAAGATCTGCGCCCCCACATCCAGCAGCAGTGTCTTGATGTGCTCCAGAAATTTCAGTTCTGTGCCGGCGGGCCAGTCCTGAATTTCCGTGCCGATGTGTTGGTTCATGCGATCCAGGTAACTGGCCAGTGCCGGTTTCTTGAAGGCCTGCTGCATGATGCGGCGATGGAACTTGTGGTCGGCAAAGTCCCGCAGCATCAACCCATCGGTAAACAGCTTTTCCAGGATGGGGTTCCATGCCGCCCGGCTGGAAAACGCATGCTCCGGGTCCTTGAGGACAAACTCGTTGGCGTCTGGGCCAAGCAGGGTGACGCCCCGCTGAAACAACACTGAGCCCTTGGACACCAGACCGTATTTCTCGGCCCGCTCGGTCACCAGCTTGTGGTAGTCCTTCAGGAAAGGCACGGTGGCGCCAAGCAACGGCCAGCCGTAGTCCCCGGGGATATTATCCAGCTTTCGCTGGGGCATACGTGGTAGTTGCGCTGCCTCTTGCTGGGCGGCTTCCATACGGTTCATGACGGCACTCCCGATAAACACTTTGTATAGGTTGAATCTACCCCTGGTGTGCCAGGGTGAACAGAGGCCTGTCGGCAACGGTCAATCGGTGCTGTCCTGTCCAGCCCCGGGGTTGAGGCGTGGTAGTATCTGCGCATCTGCAAGGAGAGAACCTATGTCCAAGCCTGCGGCACAATTCGAGCCCCTGGCCGTGGCGGTGTTGACCGTCAGTGATACCCGCACCCCGGAAACCGATACTTCTGGCGATCTGTTGGTGCAGCGTCTCCAGGAGGCGGGCCATACCTTGGTTGCCCGAGAGATCGTCAAGGACAATGTCTACCAGTTGCGAAAAGTGGTGTCGGACTGGATTGCCGATGAGCAGATCCAGATCGTTTTGACCACCGGCGGCACCGGGTTTTCTGGCCGTGATTCCACCCCGGAAGCGCTGTCGGTGTTGTTCGACAAGCACATTGAAGGGTTTGGGGAATTGTTTCGCCAGGTCAGCCTGGAAGAGATCGGTTCTTCCACCATTCAGTCCCGCTGTCTGGCCGGGTTGGCCAACCGCACCGTGATCTTTTGCCTGCCGGGTTCCAACAATGCCTGTGCCACCGGCTGGGATCGCATCATCAGTGAGCAACTGGATGCCCGCCACCGTCCCTGTAATTTTGTCGCCCAGGTGCGTCGATGAGCCAGATTCCTGCGCAGCTGATGCCGGTAGAGGACGCGTTGTCCCGGCTGCTGGACAGCATGCGCCCGTTTTCTGCCGTGCAGGATCTGGTGTTGGGTGAAACCCGGGGGCAGTACCTGGCCTCGGATGTGGCGGCACGGGTGGATGTGCCGGCGTTTGATAATGCCGCGGTCGATGGTGTGGCGTTGCGCTATCAGGATCTGGCTGAGCCCGGCCTGACATTACCGATGCCCTTGCGGGTGGCGGCGGGTGATCCGCCCTGCACCCTGATGCCTGGTCAGGTGGCCCGTATCTTTACGGGCGCGCCGGTGCCCACTGGCGCAGACACGGTGTTGATGCAGGAAGACTGCGAGATCGCCGATGGCCGGGTGCGGTTGCCAGGCAGGGATGGCGTCACCCAAGGTCAGAACATTCGTCCTGCGGGTCAGGATGCCCGTCGTGACGCCATTGTGATTGAGCGCGGCCAGCGCCTGACGCCCCAGGCTGTCGGCTTGATTGCGTCGGTGGGGGTGCCCCAGGTAACGGTGAGTGCACCGCGGGTTCTGATCCTGACCAGTGGTGATGAATTGCAGCGTGCCGATGAGTCGCCGCTACCGGGCAAGATTTACGACAGTAACGGCCCTCAGCTGGAACAGCTGGTGGTGCAAAGCGGTTTCCCTTCGGTACAGCGGGAGCACTTGCCCGATGATCCCGCGATTATCAGCGATACCCTGACCCGCTATCTTACTGATGCCAGTCAGCGCCCGGACGTGATCATTTCAACCGGCGGGGTATCGGTGGGGGAGGAAGATCACCTGCGTGCGGTGCTGGAGGCCAAGGGCTCGCTGGACTTCTGGCGGTTGGCAATCAAACCGGGCAAGCCGTTTACCTTTGGCCAGGTCGATGGGATTCCTTTCTTTGGGTTGCCGGGTAACCCCTCTGCCGTGCTGGTCTGTTACCTGACGCTGGTCTTGCCGGCACTGCGTCGTGCCTGTGGGGCGCAAACGGTGCTGCCTGCGCCGCAGAGATTACCGGTGAATTTTTCAGTTAATAAACCGGGCAAGCGTCAGGAATATTTGCGTGTGCGATGCATGCAGGAAGACGGTGAGTTGCGATTGCAGCAACACCCCAATCAAAGCTCAGGCATGCTCAGTTCTGCCGTGTGGGCGGATGGCCTGGCAGTGGTGCCGGTGGGGCGTACCGTGTCCCCCGGAGATCGGTTGGCGTATTTTTCGTTTGCTGACTTGCTGGGCGGCTAATTTATGGTTCATCGCGGATTTGCGGGAAAAGCCTGATTGACTCCTCCCTGCTTGCCGTAGGAGCGTCGCTCGCGGCGCGATAGCCCAAGCCTGGATCAAAGCATAGAGGGCACAGAGACCACTGAGAAAAGACGCTCTTGAGCTCTGTGATAAACATTGCTTTTTTAACGGTTCTGATTATCGCGCCGCGACCGAGCGCAGCGAAGGAACGCCCGCAGGGCGGCCCCGAAGGGGTGAGCGGAGCGAATAACCGACGCTCCTACAGCATGGGGCGTGGCGAGCCATTCCCTAAAATCTGCGATGAACCAAATTTATGCCAGCGCGTGACGCCGGTACGTTTTGGAGAAAATGTTCATGTCCCTGGAATTCACCTTGTTGGCCCGTGCCGATTCAGCGTGCGAGCTTTGTGGTGCCGGTAGCGCGCTTTCGGTGTATGCCGTGCCCCCGGCGTCTGATGGCAGTGAAGCGCAAAGCGCCTTGCTGTGTGAAACCTGCCAGTACCAGATCGATAACCCGGGTAACGAAGACGCCAATCACTGGCGTTGCCTGAATGACAGCATGTGGAGTCAGGTGCCGGCCGTGCAGGTACTGGCCTGGCGAATGCTCACCCGGTTGCGGGCGGAGGGCTGGCCGCAGGATCTGCTGGATATGCTGTATCTCGAAGACGATGTGCAGACCTGGGCGCAGGCCACGGGGGAGGGGCAAGACGCCGTGGCAATGGTGGAGCATCGCGACAGCAATGGCGCGGCGCTGCACGCCGGCGATACGGTTACCCTGATCAAGGACCTGAATGTCAAAGGCGCCAATTTCACCGCCAAGCGGGGCACGGCGGTGAGAAATATTTCATTGGTGCAGGATAACCCCGAGCAGATCGAAGGCCGGGTAGAAGGCCAGCGGATCGTCATCCTGACCCAGTTCGTGAAGAAGACCGGATGAGGCGTTCACTGATCCTCGGCGGGATTCGCTCCGGTAAAAGTTCGCTGGCAGAACGTCTGGTCACTGAGCAGGCCGACCCGGTGGTGTATGTGGCGACCGCCACGGCCGGTGATGGCGAAATGAGTGACCGGATCCGCCGCCACCAGTTGCGTCGTCCGCCGCAATGGGGGCTGGTGGAAGAGCCGCTTGCCCTGGGGGCGTTGCTGAACCGTCAGGCCACGCTGACACCGCCTCCTTGTGTGTTGATTGATTGCATGAGTCTGTGGGTGAGCAATCTGCTGCACGCCGGGGACACGGTGTTTGTGCGCGAGCGGGACAGTTTTCTGGCCGCCCTTTCCCGTTACCCCGGCCGTGTCGTGGTGGTCAGCAACGAAGTGGGCTTGGGAATTATCGGCATGGATCCCCTGACCCGCCGTTTCGCCGATGAGTTGGGTTGGTTGAACCAGTCTTTGGCGCGCCAGTGTGACCGGGTCTTGCTGTCTGTGGCAGGCATCGCCCAGACGTTAAAGGGATAAGTCCGGCTGTAGGCGCGCTGGTTATTCGCGCCCCCAGCCAGCGGTGTTATTCCGGAGTTATTCAGAGGTTCCTTTAATCCCCGAGCCTGACCAAACAGCTCAGGGTGCCGTGCGGGGTGTCATCAATGCGCACCTGTGAGCGGCAGGCAAACGGAACCTGAAAGCCCGCCATGGCGTTGCTGGGGGTGAGGCCAAGCACATGCGCCAGCACCATTCGAATGACGCCGCCGTGGCAGACCAGTAACACCTGCTTTCCTGCCAGTGCGTCACTCCAGTGTTGCCAGGCTGTACCGATGCGGTGGTGAAAATCCTGAATGGCCTCCGCATTCGGAGGCGGAAAATTTTCTGCATCGCGCCAGAAGTCGGCCTGATGGTCACCGTATTCCCGGGCCACCTGCTCTCGCGTTTTGCCTTCCCAATCGCCAAAACTGATTTCCTTGAAACCCTCTGCGACAGTAACGGGAATGTTCCGTTGTTCTGACAGCTCGCAGGCGAACTCGCGACAGCGCAGCAAAGGCGACGTGAGGATGTGATCCCACTGTTCGTGTTGGCCAATAGCGTCTCGCATTTGCTGCCAGCCCACTTCACTGAGTGGGTCATCCCTGTGGCCGCGATACTTGTGGCCACCGGCGGGTTCGCCGTGGCGGATCAAATCGAAAAAGGTGGTTGTCATGGGGTTATCCGTCTGCGTTGCTGACGCCGGCATCGGCAAAGGTGGCCATCTGGTTGTGCAGGGCGCAGGCGCTGCGAATCAGGGGGACCGCGACGGCGGCACCGCTGCCTTCCCCAAGGCGCATACCCAGATCCAGCAGCGGCGTTGCCTCAAGGGCGTCCAGGATGCGTTGGTGTCCTGGCTCCCGGGAGCGGTGGGCAAACAGCAGCCAGCAAGACAGCGCCGGGCGGAGCTGCACGGCACACAGGGCTGCCACGGAGACGATAAACCCGTCTACCAGCACCGGAATGCCGCGAGCGGCGCAGCCGATCAGGGCGCCGGTGATGGCCGCAATTTCAAAGCCCCCAAGGGACTGCAGGCAGGTCAGGGGCGTGGCGTCATCGCCGTGCTGCTGCTGATGTCGCGCCAGCGCCTGCTGGATGACCGCCGCCTTGTGCTGGACGCCCTGGCGATCAAGGCCGGTGCCGGGGCCGGTCAGATGGGTTGGGTGTTCTGCCAGCAGCGCGCAGGCCAGTGCGCTGGCGCTGGTGGTATTGCCGATGCCCATCTCGCCGGCGATAAACAGCTGACAACCGCGCTCAAGAGCCCGGGCGGCACTGCGGTCCCCGGCCGCCAGCGCAGCGGCAAGTTGTTGGGCATCCATGGCGGATTCCCTGGCCAGGTTGGCGGTGCCGGCAGCGACCTGTTCGTCTACCACGCCGTCGCTCAGGGGTGGTGCGCAGACGGTACCGGTATTGATCACTTCCAGAGCCGCGCCCAGCTGCCGGGCCATCACGCTGATGGCGGCGCCGCCGGTGACGAAGTTGGCAATCATCTGTCCGGTGACCGCCTGGGGAAACAGGGAAATGCCCTCGTCACAGACACCATGGTCACCGGCAAAAACCGCAATCTGTACCCGCTCTGCGTTGGGGGTGTCGGTGCCTTGCAGGGCGGCAAGCCGAACGGCCACGTTTTCCAGTTCGCCCAGCGAGCCGGCAGGTTTGGTCAGTTGTGATTGGCGTGCCAGTGCCCGCTGGCGGTGGGTGTCGCTGGGGGAGGCAAGCTCGGCGAGCCAGGGGGATGAGGTGGTCAATGGGTGCTCCCGGCAGGGTGACAGCAGAGGGGAAGCGGCAAATCCTCTGCCCCCATCGGGGGAGTGTCAAGTACACTGCCGGGCTTCACGGGTGGTATCGCAAGGAAGAATCGTGTCCCTGACCCTGTATCTGTTCTGTCTGTTGGGCCTGCTGCTGGATGCCGTTGTGGGCGAGCCCCGTCGGTGGCACCCGCTGGTGGGCTTTGGCAAGCTCGCCGACGCTCTGGCACAGCGGTTGAACCGGAACCCGCCGGGTCGCTGGGCGGTGGCGGCGGGTGGGCTGGCGGTCGTCCTGCTGACCGTGCCGGTGCTGGCGATGCTGGTGGTGGTGTTTGCACTGTTGCCCGCGTGGGGCGATGGGATGGTCTCTGTTATCGGACTGTGGCTGGTGGTCGGGCGTCGCAGCCTGGTGGAGCATGCATTGGCGGTGCAGGTGCCATTGCAAGCCGGTGAATCCGCGTTGGCGCGTGAGCAGGTGGGCAGGATTGTCAGCCGGGATTGCTCTGCGCTGGATGAGGCGGGCATCGCCAGAGCGGCCACCGAGTCGGTGCTGGAGAACGGTGCCGATGCCCTGTTCGCGTCGCTCTTCTGGTTCGTGGTGGCAGGGTTGCCGGGGGCGCTTTTGCACCGCCTGGTCAACACCCTCGATGCCATGTGGGGCTACCGTAATGCGCGCTTCGAACGGTTTGGCAAGGTGGCGGCGCGGCTCGATGATGTCATGGGCTGGCTGCCCGCCAGGCTGACGGCATGGGGGTATGCCCTGTGTGGCCATTTGCCCCGGGCGCGGCGTTGTTGGCGTCGCCAGGCGCCGGCCTGTGACAGCCCCAATGCCGGTCCCGTGATGGCCGCGGGTGCCGGGGCGTTGGGCGTCCTGCTGGGTGGGCCTGCGCACTATCATGGGCAATACAAGGACAAGCCGGTGCTGGGTGAAGGGCGGCCGGCCACGGCCGAGAGTATTGGCGCGGCGATACGCTTGCTGCATCGCACCTTGCTGCTGTGGCTGGGAGCGATGGCATGCCTGGTGTGGCTGACATGAGCGGCGAGCATGGTGGGCAGTTGCATCGCGCGGCAGCCCGTTACGGCATTCCGGTCACCGACTGGCTGGATTTGTCCACTGGCATCAGCCCCTGGTCCTGGCCTGTGCCGTCGTTGCCCGAGACAGTCTGGCAGCGCTTGCCCGATGAAGAGGACGGTCTGGTGGCCAGCTGTCGTGAGGCATTGTCGTTGTCTCCCGAGGCCGGTTGTTTGCCGGTGGCAGGCAGTCAGGCGGCGTTGCAGACACTGCCGTCCCTGCGGCGCCCGTGCCGGGTGGGGGTGCCCGTGCCGGGCTACCGTGAGCACGCACTCGCCTGGCAGCGCCAGGGCCACACGGTCGTGCCGCTGGCGCCGGACACCATAGAGGGCGCTCTTCAGGGGCTGGATGTGCTGGTGTGGCTGCAGCCCAACAACCCTACCGGGCAGTGGTTACCTCTTGAGCGCTTGCTGGCCTGGCAGGAGCAATTAGCGGCACGGGGGGGCTGGCTTGTGGTGGACGAGGCGTTTGTAGAAGCCTCAGCGGCGCCGTCTCTGGTCGGTGAGGTGGGGCGTCCCGGCCTGATCGTGTTTCGCTCACTGGGCAAGTTTTACGGTCTGGCCGGCGCGCGTGCAGGGTTGATGCTGGCGGAGCCGGCCCTGTGTGATGCTGTGCAAAGGAGCCTGGGCCCCTGGGCATTGAGCCACCCCGCCCGCCATATCATGGCCAGAGCCCTGCTGGACCGGCACTGGCAGGCGCAGCAACAAGCGCGGTTGCGGCTGGCGCGGGTTGCACTGGATCGAGTCTTGAGCGACGCGGGGTTTGTGCCTGCGGGCGGGTGTGATTTGTTTGCCTGGTGCCCGGAGGCTAAAGCGGGTGTCTGGGCTGAGCGGCTGGCGCGCCAGGGCATTCTGGTGCGCGCCTTTGATACGCCATCGGCGCTCCGGTTCGGGTTGCCGGGGGATGAGGCTGCGCGGGCTCGCCTGTGCCAGGCGTTGGCCCGCTAGCCGCGACGGCTATTGCGCCAGCAGTCGTTGTCGGGCGCTCTGGTATTCCTGCTTCAATTGATCAATGCGCTGATGGGCGGGCAGGACCGCCTTGACGGCACCAATGCCCTGACCGCTGCCCCAGATATCTTTCCAGGGTTTGGCGCCGCGGGTTTTGCTGTTATCGGTTTTCTCGGCAAAGCTCATGGACGACGGATCGCTGCTTGGCAGGTTGTCCGGGTCCATGCCTGCGGCGGCAATGGAGCTGCGCAGATAGTTGCCATGGACGCCGGTGAACAGGTTGGAATAGACGATGTCGCTGGCGCCGCTATCCACCACTGCCTGCTTGTAATTGTCCGCGGCATTGGCTTCTTCGGTGGCAATGAAAATGGAGCCGATATAGGCCAGATCTGCCCCCATGGCCTGGGCGGCAAGAATGGCGGCGCCATTGCCGATCGCGCCGGACAGCAGCAGCGGGCCGTCAAACCATTCACGAATTTCCTGCACCAGGGCAAACGGGGACTGCACTCCTGCATGACCACCGGCACCGGTGGCAACGGCAATCAAACCATCGGCACCTTTATCGATAGCCTTGCGGGCAAAGGCGTTGTTGATGATGTCGTGAAACACCAGGCCGCCGTAGCCGTGGATGGCCTCGTTGACATCCTCCCGGGCGCCCAGCGAGGTAATGATCAGCGGTACCTGGTGCTTCACACACAGGGCGAGATCCTGCTCCAGCCGTGCATTGGACTTGTGCACGATCAGGTTGACGGCAAAGGGGGCCGAGGGTTGCGAGGGGTTGTCCTGATCCCAGGCCTCGAGTGCTTCCCGGATCTGGATCAACCAGTCCTCAAGTTGCCAGTCTTCGCGGGCGTTCAAGGCTGGGAAGGAGCCGACAATGCCCGCCTTGCACTGGGCAATCACCAGTGCAGGGCTGGAGACAATGAACATGGGAGAGGCAACGACGGGCAGTTGCAGTCGCGCCTTCAGCAGGGTGGGCAGTGTCATGGTGAATCCTCAATTACATGCTGCCTTACATACTGCGATAAAAGCGCGAAAACTGTCATTGCTGCGGTAGGCCGCAGGTGACAGAAAAACGGTCAATCCCTGTCATTTCCTTCGCGCCCGCGCAGCGCTTTCAGCAGGCGGGCGGGAAAGCCTGCCGAACGTAATATCGGGCTCACATGCATTAGCCCTTCATGAATGTCGCGCACCTGCTCGGTCAGTTCATCCACGTGGCCGGTAATGCCATCCACCCTGACAGAGAGATCCGAGACCTGGTCCGGCAAGGCGTCCATGCGCTCGATAATGCGCATGATGCGATGGGCCATGATCAGGTATTCCAGGGCCGCGCGAATCACCGCAACAATCACCAGCAAGGCCAGCGGGGCAATGGCGGCGGCGATGATGCCGGCGGGCATGGACCACCAGAAACAGACCCCCACGACCGTGACCACAACCACCAGCGCGCCAAGTATCAACAGCAGATAAAACAGCGGCATCAGCTGCATGGTCAGATAACGGTTAAAGCGCCAGTCCGCCAGGTTGGGGATGCGGGAGGTAGAGGGATTGGGATGGTCCGGGTTGGGCGTGCGCATGCGGCGTCCTGTGATTCTTGTTGTGTATTCAGTCTAGGGGAGTAGGGGGCAAAAGTGTGCCTCTGTGGCGCAGAATTCTGCTGCGTTTGAGTAACCCCAGGCTCTGATTCGGGTCGGTTTTATCTGTTCTATATCCGAACGCAGGGACGGCTTTTGTGGATAAGATGGAGAGAGTGGTTCGGAGGGGGAGACGGAAGGAATCGCCTGGGCTTTGTTTAACTCTATAAAAATCAGTGGCTTGCTGTTTTTTGGTGATAATTTTGAGGTGCCTTGGAGGGTTGCGGTATCCGGGGCCAAAGGGGCCATTTAGCCGAGTTGAAGCCGAACAAGCATTCGATCTAATGTTGCCACCAGAAAATGTAACAGTTATCGGGGTGGCTACCAGATGGCGCTGCCCCCTGCCATCGACAGGTGACCCAGATGCAGACCGCAACCATTCATCAGTACGTGCCGAAAACCGCCAAGCCCCGTGCCGAAGTGCCGATCCGTCATATGGATTTCCAGTTTTCAGCCGACGGGGTGGATACCCAGTTTTTCCGCAACACCGAGCTGGCCACAGCAATCTTCGAGGCGCTGTCCATCTTCCTGACTTTTGGCGAAGACCTGGTCATCGACACCGCCCGCTATCACCGCCAGTTCGTGAAGGACCCGGAGCTGAAACGGCAGGTAACGTCTCTGATTGGCCAGGAAGCGATCCACTCGAAAATGCATAACGAGTTCAATGATGCGCTGGCCAAGCATCGTTTTCCGGTGGGCTTCTACCGCTTTCTGGCAGACAACGTCTTTGAATACGGTTTCAAGCGGTTGCCCAATCGCATGCAGCTGTCCCTGATGGCGGGCATCGAGCATTTCACCGCGGTGCTGTCGGAATACATGATGAAGCACGAAGATATTTTCTTTGAAACGGAAGATGAAAAGCAGCGTGCCCTGTGGATGTGGCACATGCTGGAAGAATCCGAGCACAAGGACATTGCCTACGACGTGTTCCAGGAGTTGTCCGGTAACTATGCGTTGCGGATATCCGGTTTTGCGTTGGCCACCTTCACCATCATGTTCCTGGTGCCGTTGGGCGGTGTCTTTATCCCGATTTTTCGCAACCCGCTAAACATGGTCCGCCCGCGCTACTGGAAGGATGTGCGGCATAGCCTTGCCTTGTTGGCGGGGCCGAAGGATGGCGTTTTTGGTAGCACCATGAATCACATCATGGATTACCTGCGTCCGGACTTTCACCCCAATGATCACGACACCTCAGCGTATCTGGAGTACTACAAGGAAAAGCTGCTGAACCCGGAAACCGGTTTGCTGACCCCTTACCTGACCAAGGAATTCGTCCCGCCGGTGCGGGCCTGATTTCCCCTGAACACGCCTTCTTGAGTGGAACATTATGTTGAAGCTGATCAAACAACGCTTTTCCCGGCCCAGCACTAACGCCCGGGCGGTAGTCACCGGCGCAGGCAGTGGCATTGGTCGCAGCTTTGCCCTGGAGCTGGCTCGCCGCGGTGGTGCGGTGGTGTGTGCGGATCTGAATCTGGCCAATGCCGAAGAAACGGTCGCCATGATTCGGGAATTGGGTGCGCAGGGGTGGGCGGTTGCCTGTGATGTGGGCAAGGCAAAGCAGGTGGAAGCGCTGGCGAAGGAGGCCGAGACCTTGCTGGGCGGCCCGGCGACTCTGGTGGTCAACAATGCCGGCGTCGGCATTGGTGGCAAGTTTGATGAGTTGTCCCTGCAGGACTGGAAATGGGTAATGGATGTGAATCTGTGGGGTGTGGTCCACGGCTGCCATTATTTCGTACCCGGCCTGAAAAAGCAGGGTGGCGGGGCCATCATCAATGTGGCGTCGGCGGCATCCTTTACGGCTGCGCCGGAAATGAGCGCCTATAACGTCACCAAGGCCGGGGTGCGCGCCCTGTCCGAAACCCTGTATGCGGAACTGAAAAAGGACAACATTCGCGTCAATGTGCTGTGCCCGACCCTGGTGCCCACCAACATCATCAAGGATGGCCGTATCCCGGAGCGGTATTCCAGATTGGCAGACCATGCGTTGATGAACTACGCGATGACTACCAGTGACAGTGTGGCAAAACTGACCCTGAACCGGCTCGATAAAGGGGAGCTGTACACCACGCCGCAGGTAGACGCGAAGCTGTTCTGGTTGATGAAGCGTGCTTCGCCGGATCTGTATGCCCGATTCCTGGGTTTCTCTTACCGGTTTCTTGGCTGATGCGGCCGGACTTGAACCGCGAACCACCCGAACACGAAAAGAAAAGAGGCAGAGACCCTATGGCTGAGAACAAGGCTCAGAACAAGGCAGCGTCCCCGGTGTCGCCTGTTTATGATTCCCTGATTGTCGGCGCCGGCATTTCCGGCCTGGCGGCAGCGATCAAGCTGCGTAAAGAAGGCTATACCGACTTCAAGATTATCGAGAAGGCCAGCCAGGTCGGCGGTACCTGGCGTGAGAATACCTATCCCGGTTGCGGTTGTGATGTGCCGTCGTCACTGTATTCCTATTCGTTTGCGTTGAGCAGCAAATGGAGTCGCCTGTTTGCCAAGCAGCCGGAAATCCTCGCCTACCTGAAAGAGGTGAGCGACGATTTCGGCATCACCCCGCTGATTGAATTCAACACGGACCTGGAACAGGCGCGCTGGGATGACAGCCGTGACCTGTGGGTGCTCAATACCAGCAAGGGGGAATACCTGGCCCGCACCGTGGTGTTTGCCACCGGGCCGATCACCGAATCGCAGATTCCCTCGCTGCCGGGGCTGGAGACCTTCAAGGGCGAAATGTTCCATTCTGCCAAGTGGAACCATGATTATGATCTGACCGGAAAACGGGTTGCGGTGATTGGCACCGGTGCGTCTGCGATCCAGTTTGTGCCGGAAATTCAGCCCAGGGTAAAAGAGCTGTTCGTGTTTCAGCGCACGGCCCCCTGGGTGCTGCCCAAGCCGGACCTGCCGTTGAGTGAGACCAGCAAAAGCGTGATCGAGCGGTTACCCGCGATCCAGCACGGCTGGCGCAAAGCGGTAGCGGGCTCCCTGAATGTGATCAACTTCGGGCTGCGCAATCCGAACGTGCTCAAGCCGGTGAGCAGTGCCGCCAGGCAGCTGCTCAGGCTGCAGGTGCATGACCCGGTGTTGCGCAAGGCCGTGACACCGGACTTCACCCTGGGCTGCAAGCGGATTCTGTTTGCCAACAACTATTATCCCGCCTTGCAGGCGGAAAATACGAGTCTGATTCCCCATGGTCTGGTGGAGGTCGACGGCAACACGGTGATTGCCGCCAACGGTGAACGCCATGAGGTCGATGTGATTATCTGGGGTACCGGTTTTGATGTGTCTCATCCGCCGATAGGCCGCAAGGTCTTCAACGCCAAGGGTGAGCGCCTGTCCGACCTGTGGAAAGACAGCTCGCCGGAAGCTTATCTGGGCGCAGCTCTGGCCGATGTGCCCAATGCCTTCCTGGTGCTGGGGCCTAACGTGTTGGTGTATGACTCTTTCATTGTGCTGGCCGAGGCTCAGCTGGATTACATCATCGATGGGCTGAAAAAAATCCGTGATCGCGGGATCAGTCGCCTTACCATTCGCCCTTCGGTGATCGAACAGCACAACCAGAAAGTGCAGAAACACCTGAAGGGGACGGTGTTCAACAGTGGTGGCTGCAAGAGCTACTACCTGGACCAGAATGGCCGAAATTTTGCGGCCTGGCCCTGGTCACTGAAAGCCCTGAAAAAGCGCCTGTCCCGTTTCCGGCTCAAGGATTACGAGGTGGTGTATCAGCAACAGAAAGCCAACCGCAAGGCGGCGTAACACTGTTGCAGGAAGGGGCTGATTCAGCCCCTTTTTTCTGGTTCATCGCGGGTTTCCGGGAAAAGCCGAATTTCATTCCCTCCCTTGCCGTAGGAGCGTCGCTGGCGGCGCGATCCCAGACCAGGATCAAAAGCATTTTAATCACAGAGGGCACAGGGTTCACTGAGGAGGACGGTTTTCCTCTGTGGATCCTATACTCTCTGTGGTAAATAGTCTTTAACGACGTGGGTTATCGCGCCGCCAGCGACGCTCCTACGGAAGGGGGCTTTTCTGTAGACGATTCCCTTTAATCCGCGATGAGCCTTTTTTCTTTCCCCTGTTACTGCGTGTTCTTTATTCCTTCTGGCTGAGGGTGTACTCGGCGTAGCCACTGAGCGTGTCCCCCAGCACCGCCACCAGTTCCTCAAAGGTCTGGGTGGGGTTTCGGGCGGACAGGTGACGAATCACCGTGTAGATGCCGCCGTTGATATAGAAATAGGCGAGGCCGGGGATGTTGGGCAGTTTCAGCAGTTCCGGGTGGTGCATCAGATACTGGGTAAAGAAGTCCATCAACGTGCGGGAGATGGGGGCCTGATAGATCACCATGTCCATGCTGAACGCGTGGCGGGCAAAACGCAGGTAGAGCTCGTTGTTCTCTTCCAGAAAGTCGCGGAAGTTGAAGAGCAGGGTATGGATGGCACCGCGAATATCCATGCGCACCATCTTTGGCACCAGTGGATGAATCATGGCCACGGTGTCTTCCACAAAACGCTCTGATGCGGCCTGCACGATGGCGTTCTTGTCGTCGAAATATTCGTACAGTGAACCCACGCCGATCCCTGCCCGCTCAGCAATGTGACGGGCCGTAATACCCGCTGGTCCCTGGTCGGCAATGGTCAGCAGAGTGGCCTCAATGATGGCGTCTACAGTGGCTTTGGAGCGTTGTTGTTTGGGTTTTCTGGCCATGGGGGTAATCCGAATTGTATCCGAACGAGCATTCGCTTTACTGTTACATCAGTGAATGTAACAGTAAACGTTTGGCTGTGCCATCGGCCCCGTATCGGCGGCAGCCTTCCAACGAGGATCGGACACCATGTTCGGTAAACAAGACAAACTGATTAACCACGCCATGGCCGTAGTCACCGGCGCGGGCAGCGGCATTGGCCGGGCGTTTGCAGAAGCGCTGGCGGCGCGCGGCGGCGCGGTGGTGTGTGCCGATATCAACCTGGAGACCGCCCAGCAAACGGTGGACCGGATTACCGCGGCCGGCGGACGGGCGTGGGCGCTGCGTTGCGATGTCAGTGTACGTGCAGAGGTAGAGGCTCTGGCGGAGCAGGCCCAGGCGCTGTTGCCTGAACCGGTTAGCCTGGTCATCAATAACGCCGGCGTGGGTGTGGGTGGCAAGAACATCGGCGAGATTTCCCTGGAAGATTGGGAATGGACCATGGGCATCAACCTGTGGGGCGTGATCTACGGCTGTCACGTTTTCGCCCCTGCTGAAGCAGCAGGGGCGGGGCGGGATTATCAACGTGGCATCCTCGGCCAGTTTTGCCGCCGCGCCACTGATGGGGCCCTATAACGTGACCAAGGCGGGGGTGCTGGCCCTGTCCGAGACACTGGCCGCGGAAACTGCTGGCACCGGCGTCAATGTGACGGTGCTGTGTCCCACGGTGGTCAACACCAACATCTTTAGCGCAGGGCGCATTCATGGCGGCGTGCCGCCGGTGCTCAATCGCATTATCGAACTCACGGGCGTGTCTGCCGAGGGGGTAGCGGATACCACCCTCAAGGCACTGGCCCGCGGCCAGCTGCATGTGCTGCCCCAGTTCGATGCGCGCATGATCTGGCGCGCCAAGCGTTTGCTGCCCGCAACCTATACCCGTGGCGCCGGACTGCTCAGCCGTCTGGCCGCTGCCAAACTTTAATTTTTTACCCTGTACCCGGGAGGAATGCATCATGGCTTCCATCGACCTCGACAAAATGCTTGCCAAAATCAAGAGCACCCAGTGGGCCCTGTCAGACATTGACTGGGATGCCCCGGGGGCGGAACTGATTACCGAAGAGCAGTGGCCAAAACTGAAAGAGTTCATGGCCGATCTGATGTGGATTGAGCATGTGGGGGCACGCGGTTTTGCGGCGCTGGCAAAGAAGGCGCCCAACGATACCCTGCGCGAAATTTACACCTACTTCCATGCGGAAGAGCAGCGCCATGCGAATGCCGAGATGGCCCTGATGAAACGCTGGGGCATGCTGGAGGGGGATGAAATTCCTGAGCCCAACATCAACCTGCGTATCGTCATCGAATGGCTGGATCGCTATGCCGATGAAATGCCGCTGTATGTGCTGGGTACGGTGATTCCCATGCTGGAAATTGCCCTTGACGGCGCCCTGTGTACCTTCCTGCTGGAATCGGTGAAAGACCCGGTGTGCCACCAGGCCTTCGAAAAAATCAACGATGATGAGTCGCGGCATCTTGGAGTGGGCTTTACCGTCATGGAAATGCAGGGGCGTGGCAAAACCTTTATTGCTGCCACCAAAATGCTGGCGCCGTTGCTGGATCCGCGATTGATGCTGGGCATTGCCTCTTATGTTCCCTTGCTCAACAAGATGCGTGACAACATTGTAGAGATGGGGTTGCCGGAAGAGCGTTTGTACAAGGCCATGAACAAGTTCGAGCGCATTGGCGGACGCACCGAAGACGGTCGTCGTAACCCCTGGTTCCAGATCATCAAGCAACATGGGCGCTGGGTGACCAACCGCTCCAATCGTCTCTATCACGTGCCGGTGGACGGGTTGGTGAAGTTGACCCAGTACGTGCCGCGTCGGGCACTGCCGGCAGTGCCGTCCTGGGTGAAGGAGTTGACCTACGAGCCCACCGCCACTCGCTGATCTTCGCGATCAATTCATGGAACAACCGGTCATGGGGCTGGCCCAGCCAGTCCCCTAACCTGTATTGAGTCACAGCAAGAGCCCAATCCTATGTCTGACACTCCAAATAGCAAGGTAATCGCTGAAGGCAAGGCGGCTGCTACCAAGGCCCCTGCGCGCAAGAAATCGGCTGCGAAAAAAACGGCCAGCAAGCGCGCTGCGACCGGCAATGTCGCCGCGCGCAAAAAGACAGCGGCAACGCCCAAAAAGGCTGCGCGAAAGAGTGCAGTCAAGCGCAAGCCAGTAATCAAACCGGTATCGGTATTGATCGTTGGCGCCGGGTTTGCGGGCATTGGTATGGCGATCCGGCTCAAGCAGGCCGGCATCGAGGATTTTCTGATTCTTGAGCGGGATACGGCTGTCGGCGGTACCTGGAGGGATAATCAATATCCCGGTGCGGCCTGTGATATTCCGTCCAACCTGTATTCCTATTCCTTTGCGCCCAACCCCAACTGGTCACGCAGTTTCTCAGGCAGCCAGGAAATTCTTGGTTACATCCAGCATATGGTGGCCGAGTTCGGTCTGGAAAAACACATCCGTTTCCAGCAGAACGTGGCCGACCTGAGCTTCGATGAGAAGGCGGGTCTCTGGACAGCGACCACTGACAAGAAGGAAATGTTTGCCGGTCGTGCCGCCTTGATGGCGCAGGGTCCGTTGTCCACTTTCGGCTTCCCGGACATTACCGGTATCGACGACTTCAAGGGCAAGAAAATCCACAGTGCTGATTGGGATCATGATTATGATTTCAGCGGCAAAAATGTGGCGGTGATTGGCACCGGTGCCAGTGCCGTGCAGATCATTCCCGAGCTGGTCAAGGTGGCCAAGCATGTGAAGGTGTTCCAGCGCACTCCCGGCTGGGTGTTGCCACGGCCAAACTTTGTCACGCCGGAGTGGAACAAGCAGTTGTTCCGTAAGCTCCCTGCCAGTCAGCAGGCCATGCGCAATCTTCTCTACTGGGGTCATGAAAGCATGGCGCTGGCGTTTATCTGGAACTCGCCGCTGACGCGTCTGACCGAGCGATTGTCCAAGTTGCATCTGCGCACCCAGGTGAAAGACCGCTGGCTGCGTCGTCAGCTGACGCCGGATTTCACCATCGGCTGTAAACGGGTGCTCATGTCCAATGACTATTACCCAGCACTGCAGAAAGAGAACGCCAAGCTGATTACCTGGCCCATCGCTCGCATCAGCGATAACGGTATTCGTACCGTGGAGGGTATTGAGCACCAGGTGGATTGCGTCGTGTTTGCCACCGGCTACAAGGTTTGCAATGCCAGTACTCCGTTTACGGTGAAGGGGCTGAACGGCCGAGTCATGGGGGATGAATGGAAGGGCGGTGCGCAGGCCTATAAAAGTATCAATGTGTCCGGCTTCCCCAACCTGTTCCTGACCTTCGGACCTAACTCTGGCCCTGGGCACAACTCTGCGCTGGTGTACATGGAGTCTCAGCTGGAGTACGCACTCAAGGGAATTCGCAAGATTGTGGGCGAAGATTTGAAGGTGCTGGATGTGAAAGAGGAGGTGCAGGCCCGTTACAACAAGAGTATCCAGAAGCGGCTGGCGAAAACCAACTGGAACTCCGGCTGCAAGAGCTGGTACCTCACTGAAGACGGGTTCAATGCCACCATGTATCCGGGGTTTGCGACCCAGTACGCCGCCCAGATGTCGGAATTCAAAGAAGAAGATTACCAAACCGCCTGATGAGAATTGGGTAGGGAGTGGAGTGCTCCCCTGGTTTTTCCGGTGAACGCGGGCCTTTGGCCCGCGTTTTTTTATGGTGGATCGCGGGTTGCGGCAATCGGGTTTTCTTCTCCTCCGCGATGCCCCTTGTGTGTTGCCAGCCATGGCGTACCGAAGTGAGCCAAAAAACTGTCACACGAATGTCGTTCAACCTTAACCCCTGATCGGTAAAACGCAGTGTTCACCATTGCGTACCAATACAACCGAAGGGGATACCGATGAAATCCTGGCATTTTTTGGGGGCTGCCACGCTGGCAGCGATGCTGGCTGCCTGTGGCGGCGATGACAGTAATGACAATAACAGCACGAACGAAACCGGTGACCCGGTGGCAGAGGTGACCCCGGCTTCCATCAAGCTGGCGTTTTCCGGCCGTTATCAGGCCGGCAGCTTTGATGCCTCTGCAGCTGAAATTCCGGCCTATGATGCGGCCAGCCAGCGGTTGTTTGTGGTTAATGCTGAAGCCGGGGAGCTGGATGTGCTGGATCTGAGTGATCCTTCTGCGCCGGTGAAATTGAGCAGTATCAATGTGTCTGCCATCGCGGCAGGTGCCAAAGTGAATAGTGTGGCGGTAAAAAATGGCCTGGTCGCCGTCGCCATTGAAGCGGACCCTAAAACCGATAACGGTTTTGTCGCGCTGTATCAAGCGGACGACCTGACCCTGTTGGGCAGCACCGAAGTCGGCCCGCAGCCAGATATGATCACCTTTACGCCGGATGGCATGACGGTGCTGACCGCTAACGAAGGCGAGCCCAGTGACGACTACAGCGTGGACCCGGAAGGTTCCATCAGCATTATCAACGTGACAGACACCGGTTCTCCGGTCGTCACCCATGCCGACTTTTCTGGTTTTAATGCCGCTGACCTGCGTGAAGCCGGGGTGCGTATTTATGGACCGGGTGCGTCTGCTGCCCAGGACTTGGAGCCGGAGTACATTGCAGTTTCTGCCGATGGGGCAACCGCATGGGTCACGCTGCAGGAAAACAATGCGCTGGCCAAGCTCGACATCGCCACGGCCACCGTCACCGACATTCTCCCCCTTGGCGAGATTGACCGCAGCCAGGCCGGCAAGGGTATTGATGCCAGCGATGATGATGAAGTGATTGATATCAAGACCTGGGGCGGAGTTGTGGGGCTTTACCAGCCCGATGCGATCCATGCTTACAGCGCCAATGGCAGCACCTACCTGGTGACCGCCAACGAAGGGGATGCCCGTGCCTGGGGTGAGGATAACGATGCCTATTGGGGTGAAGAGGCCGATGATTCGGAAGATCCGCCGGTGCTGTGTGAGCCGGATGCCAGCCAGGGCTTTGTGGAAGAGTTTCGTGTAAAACACCTTGTTCACACCGATGGCTTCGACCGTCGCTGTGGTGATGACATGCCTCCCCAGCTGCGTGAACTGGCAGCAGGTGCACTGCTGGATCCGACGGTGTTCGGTTACTGTGGTGCTGTCGCGGGTGACCCGGAAGGTTGCCGTGATGATGATGTACTCGGCCGATTGAACATTACCTGGACGGCCGGCTACAAAACCGATGCGGCAGGCGACCCGGTGATGTACAACGCTGCAGGGGTTCAGGATGATGCGGGTGACCGCATCATGTACGACACGCTGTACAGCTACGGCGGCCGTTCTTTCTCCATCTGGGATGAAGACGGTGTGCAGGTGTTCGATAGTGGTGATGCCATTGAGCAGTTCCTCGCAGGCGACGATTGCAAGCTGGGGAGTGACCGGTCCATCGACTGCAAGACCTGGTTCAACAGTGGTCATGACGAAAGTGGCGCCATGGATAGCCGCAGTGATGCCAAGGGGCCGGAGCCGGAAGGCCTGACCATTGGTGTGATGGGGGAAAAAACCTTCCTGTTCCTGGGGCTGGAACGCATGGGGGGCGTGATGGTGTATGACATCACGGATCCGACCGCACCGATTTTCCAGGACTACCTGAACAGCCGTGAACTGTGGGACGGGGAAGACCCGGACAATGGTAACCTGGCCGGTTTTGGTGATCTGGGTCCGGAAGGGCTGGTCTTCATTCCCGCCAGCGATGCGCCGCAAGGCAAGCCGCTACTGGTAGTGGGTAATGAGGTCAGCGGTACCACCGCGGTGTATGAGGTGCTGGTGTCAGAAGAGTAAGGCGCTAAGTCCACTGCGATTCGGTGGGCATGGTTTGGTTCATACGGATCAACGGGAATGCCTCATAGCAATGCCCATTCCGTAGGAGCGTCGCTCGCGGCGCGATTTAAGACCAGGATCAAAAGCGTTTTCACCACAGAGGGCGCAGAGTTCACGGAGAAAACCCCGTTTTCCTTCCTGAGCACTGTGCCCTCTTTGGTGGATCTGTATTTAACAACGGCTATCGCGCCGCGAGCAACGCTCCTACGGAAAGGGAGGGGAGGTTTAGATCGGGTTTTCCCGGGAATCCCGTAGTGACCGGCTCTGGTCTGCCGTGGGAGCTGTGGTTCCACGGCGATGCTTTTGGCCGGTTTTCAGCCTCTAGCAGTCGTCCGACGTCAGACCACCGACCAGATTTTTATCACGATTTGGCTTTTTGTTTGGCTTCAAACGCCGCCAGTTGTTCCGGTGTGGCGGGTGCTTGAAACTTGTCCTTCCATTCGTTGTAGGGCATGCCGTAGACCCATTCCCTGGCCTGCTCATAATCCAGTTCTACTTGCCGTTCGCTGGCGGCCGCAGAGAGCCACTTGGACAAACAGTTTCGGCAAAAGTCCGCCAGGATCATCAGGTCGATATTCTGTACGTCCTTGTGTTCATCCAGATGCTGCAGCAAACGCCGAAAAGCGGCGGCTTCCAGTTCGGTTCTGGTGGTCTGGTCGATATCGGTCATGGGGGCTCCTGCTCTGTTTTCAGACGTCTATGCTACGCAGGTAGTCATCGTAGCTGCCACTGAAGTCACGAATGCCTTGCGGGGTAATTTCCAGAATGCGCGTGGCCAGGGAACTGACGAACTCCCGGTCGTGACTCACGAAAATCAGTGTGCCTGGGTAGTTTTCCAGTGCCAGGTTCAGGGACTCGATGGATTCCATGTCCAGGTGGTTGGTGGGCTCATCGAGCAACAGTACGTTGGGCTTGGTCAGTGTCAGTTTGCCGAACAGCATGCGGCCCTGTTCGCCACCGGAAATTACCTTGACGGATTTTTTTACCTCGTCGTTGGAAAACAGCATACGCCCCAGAGCCGCACGCACGGCCTGTTCGCCGTCGGCGGTCCATTGTGCCATCCAGTCGAACAGGATCATGTCGTCGGCAAAGTCATGGCTGTGATCCTGGGCAAAGTAACCCAGCTCGGCGGCTTCTGCCCATTTGACTATGCCGCTGTCGGCGTTCAGATCGCCGGCCAGGCAGCGTAGCAGGGTGGTCTTGCCGATGCCGTTGGGGCCGATGATCGCGACCCGTTCACCGGCTTCGATCTGCAGGTTGAGATCCTGGAACAGGGTCAGGTCCTCAAAGCCCTTGCCCAGCCCTTCCACAGTCACGGCCTGGCGGTGCAGTTTTTTGGTTTGCTCAAAGCGGATGTAAGGGCTGACCCGGCTGGAGGGTTTGACCTCTTCGAGCTGGATCTTGTCGATCTGGCGGGCCCGGCTGGTGGCCTGCTTTGCCTTGGAGGCATTGGCAGAGAAGCGGCTCACGAAGCTTTGCAGCTCGGCGATTTCCTTCTTCTTCTTGGCGTTGTCCGCATGCAGGCGTTCGCGTGCAGCGGTGGCAGCAGTCATATACTCATCGTAGTTACCCGGGAACAGGCGAAGCTCGCCATAGTCCAGATCCGCCATGTGGGTACAGACGCTGTTCAGGAAGTGGCGGTCGTGAGAGATGATGATCATGGTGCTGGAACGCGCCACCAGAATATTTTCCAGCCAGCGAATGGTGTGGATGTCGAGGTGGTTGGTCGGTTCGTCCAGCAACAGCACGTCCGGGTCAGAGAACAGTGCCTGGGCAAGCAATACCCGCAGTTTCCAGCCGGGGGCCACGGCGGTCATGGGGCCGGCGTGCTGTTCTTCTGGAATCCCTAGCCCAAGTAGCAGATCCCCTGCCCGAGCCTCTGCGGTATAGCCGTCCATCTCGGCAAATTTCATTTCCAGATCGGCCACCCGCATGCCGTCTTCTTCGCTCATTTCCGGCTGGCTATAGATACGATCGCGCTCGGCTTTGACCTCGGCCAGTTCCGTGTGCCCCATGATCACGGTATCCAGCACGGTGTGCTCTTCAAACGCGAACTGGTCCTGGCGCAGCTTGCCGAGGCGGTCATTGGTATCAATCATGACCTGGCCACTGCTGGGTTGCAGTTCGCCTCCCAGAATTTTCATGAAGGTGGATTTGCCGCAACCGTTGGCGCCAATCAGGCCGTAGCGGTTACCGTTGCCGAATTTCACGGAGACGTTTTCGAACAGCGGCTTGGCACCAAACTGCATGGTGATGTTGGCAGTAGAAATCAAGAGACAATCCTGTAGAAACGCAGCGGCAGGCGGGCCTGCACGGGGGTGAAAGAGGCGGCATTGTACCGGCTCGGGCAGCAAAACACAGGCCCGCCGGGCAGATCGCGGGCAGGTGTTCGATTTGCACCTACTCACGGGTATGATTGATGCCTTTGCGCTGAACCACTGAGGATCCCATGTTTGAACTGACTGTGACGCCCCGTTTCTACGAAACCGACGCCTTTGGCCACGTGAATAACACGGTGGTGACGGGTTGGTTTGAAACCGCCCGCTCCCCGCTGTTTGAGCTGTTCAACACCGAAGGCAACAAGCCTGCAGAGTTGCCCCTGATCCTGGCCCGTATCGAAGTGGATTTTGTCGGGCAGATCTACTACGGCAGCGACGTGCTGCTGCGCACCGGCATTGAGCGGCTGGGGAACAGTTCCTTCGTGGTGCTGCATCAGGCATGGCAGAACGGCAAGCTGGTGGCGCGGGGCAAGGCCGTGCAAGTGCATTTCGAGCACGACAAGCAGGCGTCCTCGCCGATCCCGGCCACATTCCGTCAGGTGCTGGAGCAGCATTTGGGAGCGTTGCCGGAGGAAGAGCAGCGGTGAGCTTTGAGCCACGAGCTACGAGGAAGGTCAAAAGCCAGGGCGTTTAGGGTGGAGAGGGCTTTGTGGGAGTAGTCGTTCGACCACGATGGCGCGTAGCGCCTTCCCGGATCGCGGTGGAACCACCGCTCCCACTGATAGGGGCGCGATGCTGGAAGGGCCAGGTTTTGAATTTGGCGTCAGTCGTCAGGCCCTATCTCCCCCATAGATACAGTCATCATGGCGTCTTGACGCGATCTCGCTACACTAGCCCTTTGACGATTTGCTGAGTGAGAGAAATAGGGATGGCCTACAAGGGACAGGACAATCTTGACCACCTTCAGCCCCACAAGGTCGGGGTGCTAATCACTAATCTGGGAACGCCGGATGCACCGGAAACCGGGGCGTTGCGCCGTTACCTGCGCGAATTCTTGTCTGATCCCCGGGTGGTCGAGATTCCCCGGTTTATCTGGTTCTTCATTCTCAATCTGGTGATTCTGGTCATTCGTCCTCCCAAATCGGCCGAGGCCTACAAGGGCATTTGGACCGAGCAAGGTTCCCCGTTGCTGTTTCACAGCCTTGCCCAGGGCGACGGGATTCGCGAGCGCCTGCAGCGCAAGTACGGGGATGCGGTGGAGGTTCGTGTCGCCATGCGTTATGGCAACCCCTCCATCCCCGGCCAACTGCAAGCCTTTGAGGATGCAGGCATTCGCAAGCTGCTGGTGCTGCCGCTGTATCCCCAGTACTCGGCCTCTACCAATGCATCGACCTTTGATGCCCTTGCCCGGGATTTCATGAAGCGCCGCCTGCTGCCGGACCTGCGCTTTATCAGTCATTACCCGGACTACCCGTCCTACATTCAGGCCATGGCTGACCACATTCGTGCCTGGCGCGACCAGCATGGCGGCGCGGACAAGCTGGTCTTCAGCTACCACGGTGTGCCCAAGCGCTTTCTGCTCAAGGGCGACCCGTACTTCCATGAGTGTCACCAAAGCTCGCAATTGCTGGCTCGGGCACTTGGTCTGCAAGAGCATGAGTGGATGACCACCTTCCAGTCCCGCTTCGGTGCGGAAGAATGGTTGCAGCCCTATACCGATGCCACCATGAAGGCGTTGCCTGGTGAGGGGGTGAAGTCCGTACAGGTGTTCTGCCCGGGATTCTCCGCGGACTGTCTGGAAACCGTGGAAGAAATTGACGAAGAAAACCGTGAGTACTTCGAAGAGGCTGGGGGGGAGTCGTTTGCCTATATCCCGGCGCTGAATGCGGAGCCGGTACATCTGGATGCACTGACCCAGCTGATCGAGGATAACCTGCAGGGCTGGTCGTTACGCGCTGACGGGTAGCCAGCTCACGGGGAACACTGAGCCATCGCGAGTCAAACCGGATTTTTCACGTTGAACTCAGTGTCCTCGGTGGATGCCCCCTCTTTGACAGCGGGGCGAGCGGCCAGTCACTGCAGGGTGTTGTATGCAATCAGGCAGTAAGATGCCGGATCAGCTCATCGGTAAACTCGGTGGTGCTGGCTCTGCCGCCCAGGTCCGCTGTCACTACTTCACCTGCGCCAACCACTTGCCGTACCGTGCGGCGTAGCTGTTTCGCCTTGTCGTGCATTTCCATGTAATCGAGCATCATGGCACCGGCCAGAATGATGGCGGTGGGGTTGGCGATACCCTTGCCGGCAATATCCGGTGCGCTGCCATGCACTGCCTCGAACAGACCGCCGTGTTCGCCAATGTTGGCGCCGGGTGCCACACCCAGGCCGCCGATCAGGCCAGCGCACAGGTCGGAAAGAATATCGCCGAACAGGTTGGTGGTGACGATCACATCGAAGCGGTGCGGATTCATGGCCAGCTGCATGGCGCAGGCATCCACGATCATTTCTTCGTGTTCCAGGTCCGGGTAGTCCTCACGCACGTTGCGCGCGACATCCAGAAACAACCCGGATGTGGATTTCATGATGTTGGCCTTGTGCACCACGGTGACTTTCTTGCGGCCCTGTTTCATGGCGGTGTCATAGGCAAAACGCAGCAGGCGCTCGGATTCTGTGCGTGTGATGCGGCTGCGCAGTTCAGCGGTTTCCCCATCCTCGCTGACGGTCTGACCCAGACCGGAATAGATGCCTTCGATGTTCTCGCGCACGGTCATGATGTCCACGTTGTCATAGCGGGAATTGACGCCGGGAATGGAGAGCGCGGGCCGCACATTGGCAAACAGGTCAAAGGTTTTGCGCAAGGTCACGTTCACAGAAGTAAAGCCGCCACCTACCGGAGTGGTGATCGGGCCTTTCAGGGCCAGGGGATTACGCTTAAGGGTCTCCAGCGTTTCTGCAGGCACCAGGTCAAGTCCCTGATCCAGGGCTGTCTGGCCGGCGATGGCGTATTCAAACTTGAGTCCACAATCGAGGGCGTCCAGTACGCGTACCGTGGCATCCACGATATCCGGTCCAATTCCATCGCCGGGAATCACGGTTACGGTGTTGTCATTCATGCTGCCTCCTGATTGCGGGAAAGGTGACGGGTGTGACCATTTTGCCCGCTCAAGGTTGCAAAATGAATGCCGACAAAGGTCGCAGGGCGCTCGGAGAAAGAGGGGGCCAGTGTTGTGAGAGGCTATATATGTGGACCGGGACCCTTTTCGGATAGCTCGTCACAGGGGTTGCGCAGTCGGCAGGCCTTGATGGAAAGACAGCCACAACCGATGCACTGATCCAGCTGGTGACGCAGGACGGTCAGATCATTGATGCGCTCATCCAGCTGCACGCGCCAGCGGGCGGACAGCCGTTTCCAGTCCCGGGCGGTGGGCGTTCTGCCATCGGGGAGTTCGCTCAGGGCCCCGGCGATTTCTGCCAGTGGAATGCCAATGCGTTGTGCCACCTTGATCACCGCCACCCGGCGCAAGACGTCCCGATGGTAGCGTCGCTGGTTGCCGGCACTACGCTGGCTTTGAATCAGGCCTTTGGTTTCGTAGAAGTGCAGGGCAGACACCGCCACCCCACTGCGTTCCGCCACTTCACCTACGGTAAGTGCCTTGCCGTGATCTTCCGGATTGATACGCATAGTCTGGTCTCCGGGCCATGCTGTTCGCGTAAAACCTCAATGAATATTGAGGTTTTACGCGGGTGACCGGGAGGATGCAAGGATCCCGGTCGTTGCGCAAACCGCGATGGCGGCGCATCCCGTTGTGGGAGATTGGTGTAGGGTACGGGCGGGCAAACAGGAGGCTGGGGTAACGCAATGAAATGGATGATGGCTGTGTGGTTGGTGATGGCCCTGCCGATGGGGGTATCAGGCAAGCCGGCGGCACCGGTCGACTGGCAGCATTACCACAGCAAGGATGGCTGGTGGGTGGACCACCATTTTCTGCTGGTAGAGTCCCAGCAGTGGTTGACGCCATCGCAGGTGGATCAGCCGGCGTGGCAGCATGAGGTCTCGATTTCCGTGCCGTGGTCTGCCGCTTGTCCCGGCCGCGAACGGGACGACCACACAGCGCTGGTGATCATCAGTGGTGGTGACCGGCCCGGAGCGGTGCTGCGGGAATCGCCCGGCAGCTTGTCCACGGCATTGGCGCTGATCTTCTGCCGGCCGGTAGTCGAGATACGCCAGGTGCCGAATCAGCCGTTGGTCTTCAGTGCCGATGCCACGGCGACCCCCCGCCGCGAAGACAGCCTGCTGGCCTGGACCATGGATCGCGCCGCGCGAGTGGGCGATATGGCGCCTGTCCAGCACGCCATGGTCACAGCGGTACGACGCTCTCTGGATGCGGTGCAGGCCTTCAGTGCGCAGCAGCCGGGGCTCGAGCCGGTAGTGGATTTTGCCCTGCTGGGGTCATCCAAGCGCGGCTGGACCGCCTGGCTGGTGGCCGCCGAGGACCCGCGTATTCGCGCGCTGGTGCCGGTCTCCATCGATATGCTCAACCTGGCGAAGCAGTTCGACCATCAGCATCGCGCTTACGGTGAATACACCCCGGCATTACGCGCTTTCAGTGAGCAGGGCATTGATTGCCTGATCCGGACAGGGCCCGGCAAGGCCATGTTGGCAACGGTGGATCCTTATGCGTTACGGGATCGATTGTCCTTGCCAAAGCTGGTGATCAACGCGTCCGGGGACGCCTACTTTGTCAGCGACAGCCGCCAGTTTTATTTTGCCGACATGGGGCCGAATCGCTGGCTGCGCTATACCCCCAATAGCGGCCATCGCCAGGGTGATAGCCTCGACCGGGTGGTGCGACTCAGTCAGGTGGCCAACTGGCTGGACGTTATTCTGGAGGGGCGAACGCCCCCCAATGTGAGCGCACAGCTGGAGAACCCGCAGTGGGTCATCACCCCGTCAGAACCGCCGCGATCCATGCTGCTGTGGCAGGCGGTGAACCCCTCCGCACGGGATTTTCGCCAGCAGAGTATCAGCAATGGCTGGCGCGCCACTGAGCTGGATGCGGATGGTGACGGGCGTTACCGGGTTGACCTGCCTGACCCGGACAAGGGCTACCAGGCCTGGTTTGTCGAGGCGCGTTTTGGTGGTTGGCTGGCAATCAACCAGCAGGTGGTGACCACCGATATTCAGGTCAGGCCTCAGGCCTTGCCTTATCCTCCACGCGAGTGTGATTCGCACCGCGCTGACTGGGGAACCTCTGATTAACGTCTTGCATGCTCAGCGTGACCTGAAGCGTTCAGCTGTTGTGTTTTGTCGCAACGGGCAGGGTGGTTCCCTTTCCTGGCGACAAAGCGCAGCAGATGGGCGCTTCAGGTCGCGCCCTTCGGGTCTTCCAGGCTGGCCCGCACTCGTTGTTGTGCTTCCTTCGAAGGTGAAGAGCCGATGGATGGACATACACCTTCAAAAGCACGCCCCTCTTTACCTTTTGGCCCATAGAGGGGGCGAACCAGCCTGAAAGACTGAGCATGTAAGACGTTATTCAGAGGTTCCCTCGGATCCATGACATAATGTGCGCCCGAGGAGAAAAGCCATGACAGCTGTTATTTCCGTTCAAGGCCTCAACAAGGTTTATGGTTCCGGGTTTCAGGCCCTGAAGAATGTGGATCTGGATATCCAGGCCGGTGAAATCTTTGCTCTGCTGGGCCCCAACGGGGCAGGCAAGACTACCCTGATCAGTATTATCTGCGGCATTGTGAATCCGTCTGAAGGCACGGTGCTTGCCGATGGCCACGATATCGTCAAGGACTACCGGGCGGCGCGCAGTGCCATTGGCCTGGTGCCACAGGAGTTGTCCACCGATGCGTTTGAAACGGTGTGGGCCACGGTGAGTTTCAGTCGCGGTCTGTTCGGCAAACCGCGCAACGATGCGCACATCGAGAAAGTTCTTAAATCCTTGTCGTTGTGGGACAAGAAGGACAACAAGATCATCACCTTGTCCGGCGGCATGAAGCGTCGTGTGATGATTGCCAAGGCGTTGTCCCACGAGCCGAAAATCCTGTTTCTGGACGAGCCTACCGCCGGTGTGGATGTGGAGTTGCGCCGTGAAATGTGGGAGATGGTACGCCAGCTCCGCGAGCAGGGCGTGACGATTATCCTGACGACCCACTACATTGAGGAAGCCGAAGAAATGGCGGACCGGGTCGGGATTATCAACCGGGGGCAAATCATTCTGGTGGATGACAAGGCGCGCCTGATGGAAAAGCTGGGCCGAAAACAATTGACGGTGCAGTTGGCCGAGCCTCTGTCCGCTTTGCCGGGCTCGCTGAATTACGAATCCCTTGAGCTCAGCGATGACGGCTATGCCATGGTGTACACCTACGATGCCAATCAGGAGAGCACCGGGATTGCCGAGCTGCTGCGCAAGCTCAGTGATGAAGGCATCGAGTTCAAGGACCTGCATTCCCGGCAGAGCTCACTGGAAGATATCTTTGTGGATCTGGTGAACAGCACCGCGTCAGCACAATCGGGGAGCGCCCAATGAAAGTGAATTTTTACTCCATCAAGGCGATTTATACGTTTGAAATGGCGCGTACCTGGCGAACCTTGATGCAGAGTATTGCCTCGCCAGTGATTTCCACGTCGCTCTACTTCGTGGTGTTCGGCTCTGCCATTGGTTCGCGCATGGTCGAGATTGATGGTGTCAGCTACGGTGCGTTCATCATTCCCGGGTTGATCATGCTGTCCCTGATGACACAGAGCATTTCCAATGCGTCATTCGGCATTTATATGCCTACCTTCTCGGGTACCATTTATGAAGTGCTTTCGGCACCGGTTTCCTACGTGGAAATTGTTATTGGCTATGTGGGCGCCGCGGCGACCAAGTCCACTATCCTGGGTATCCTGATTCTGATCACTGCCCGGTTGTTTGTGGATTATGAAGTGCAGTATCCGGTGCTGATGATCAGCTTTTTGTTGTTGACTGCGATCACCTTCAGCCTGTTCGGTTTTATCATTGGGGTATGGGCTGATACGTTTGAAAAACTGCAAATCATCCCATTGATGATCATTACCCCGCTTACCTTCCTCGGTGGGAGTTTTTATTCCATCGATATGCTGCCGCCATTCTGGCAAACGGTGACGCTTTTCAATCCCGTGGTGTACCTGATCAGCGGTTTCCGCTACAGCTTTTTTGGGACTGCTGATGTCCATATCGCCGTCAGTCTGGGGATGACCGGGTTGTTCCTGGCCATTTGTCTTGGCCTGGTGTGGTGGATCTTCAAAACCGGTTATCGGCTCAAGAGCTGAGTATTGCGGTTCGGGCACAAGCCGAGCCAGATTCGGACCGATAAAAAAGAGGCCGCGTCCAGGGATGGAGGCGGCCTCTTGCGTTTGCCATGGGCCAGATCAGGCGCTGATCTGTTCGCCACGTAATTTCGAAACGTCCGCTTTGGGCGGGGCGCCGAACATCCGGCTGTACTCACGGCTGAAATGGGAGGGGCTTTCATAGCCGACCCGGTAGCTGGCGGTGGCCGCCTCCAGCCCTTCCGTCAGCATCAGGCGACGGGCTTCATGAAGGCGCAGTTTCTTCTGGAACTGCAGCGGTGACATGCGGGTAACCTGTTTGAAACTGTGAAACAGGCTGGACTCGCTCATGTTGGCAGAGTCGGCCAGTTCCTTGACCCGCAGGGGTTCAGCGTAGCGATCCTTGAGGGTCGAAATAACCCGGGAAATGCGATTGGCCTGGGAATCGGCAGCAACAAACTTGCGCATCCGTGGTCCCAGTTCGCCGATCAGGGAACGGTAAATGATTTCCCGCCGAGCCAGTGGTGCCAGTACCGGAACGTCTTCAGGTGAATCCAGTAATCCGAGCAGGCGGTACAGGGCGCCCTGCATGGCCGGGTCCATCTGTGTCATGCACAGGCTGCAGCCCATTTCGGAGCAGCTGGCATCGGGATCCATCTGTGCCACCCGGTCACCGAGCTCCAGCACCAGATCGGTGACTTCCTGGGGATCAATGCTGATTTTGGCGGCCAGATAGGGACGGGCTTCACAGGCATCCACAATCTGGCCCAGCACCGGCAGATGCACCGAGTTGGCTAAATAGCTCATGGGGCCGTAGACAATTTCCCGGTCGCCCAGCGTAACGGTCTTGGTGCCCTGGAGAATAAAAATCAGCGAGGGATCGTACACCGTGGAATTGCAGCTGGTGAGGCCATCTGAACGGTACAGGGAGACACCTTCAATCGGGGTCTCGTGCATGCCGGGCTCACGGGCCCATCGTTCGACTACCTGGGTCAGTTGCTGCTGAGGCGTGGCGCTGAGGTTTCTGGGTAATTCAGGGGTGCGTGATGTCATGGTGGCCTCCTGTGGCAGCCAGTATAGGGCTGGCAGGGTCGGGCTGTGTCCCCATTCAGACATTTTCTGCAGAAATAGGCAATGACTGCGCAGAAACTGGCAAGTGGACTTTATCTGGCCGCAGGAATGGGCAGTCGATTGTGTCTGGCGCCTGTGTCTCGATTTCGCACGTGGATTTCCTTTCTTGTGTCCGTATGCCCCATTTTTAGCGGGATTTTCCGGTTTTTTAACGGTTTTCCGTCTAAGAAAGACGGCGCCGGCCGTGGTCACTTACCTGAAACTCTACCGTCACCGTGGCGTAACTCGGGACAAACCTGGTCCCCTGATGAGGTGCTGATCCTTTGCCAAAACAGAAATGGGCAATCATAGAACAGGAACCCGCTACCCGGATTCCTGCTCCCGGGCCTACGCTTTCGCTCCAGGGTTGCACGACGGGCGGTTGGAAATTCTTGCCGCAGCCTGCGCAGCCATTCTTCGCCTCTTCGACATGCTTTCCATGTTTTTGCCCGTCACAGCAACAGGCAAAAACAATGTTGACCTCAAGTTAGCTTGAGGAAATAGAGTGCGCAGTCATAGCAGATTGGTCTGCTTTGTACGTGGGTGATCGGGATTGTCGAAATGGACAGTCCGGTTGGACTCACAAAGAGTGATAGCGGGAGTCACGGAAATGGAAACGATAAGTGGAGAAACGGCCACTGGGGCCGGGTTGTACTGGGGTGTTTTCGCGGCACTGATGGCGGTGATTTTTCTGGCGGGTTGTGATGCCCGAAGTGAAGCCGGGCAACAGCCAATGCCGGCACCGGAGGTTGATGTGGCAAACGTGATAGCAGAACCGGTGACCCTGTGGGAGTCCTTTACCGGGCGGGTGGTGTCACCGGAAACGGTGGAGTTACGGCCCCGGGTCAGTGGGTATATTGACAAGGTTGCCTTTGAGGAAGGGGCGCTGGTCGAGGAGGGCGATCTGCTTTTCCAGATTGATCCCCGCCCTTACCAGGCACGGGTGCAAGCCGCTCGTGCGCAGCTGGAACAGGCGCGTAGCCGTTTGACCCAGGCGCGTAGTGAGGCAGTGCGAGCCAGCACCTTGCTGGAAAGCCGGGCCATTTCCCAGGAAGAGTATGACCAACGCAGCACCGCGTTGCTGAGTGCCAAGGCGTTGGTCAATGCGGCGCAGGCGGCGCTGGATACCGCCGAGCTGGATCTTCAGTACACCCGTGTGACGGCGCCGGTGAGTGGCCGGGCAGGCCGCGCCATGGTCACTCGTGGCAACCTGGCCAACGCGGACCAGACACTGCTGACCACAGTGGTATCGGTGGACCCTTTGCACGTGTATTTCGAGGCCGACGAACAATCTGCCCTGGAAAGTCAGCCGGTGCTAGCGTTGGCTCCGTCGCCGACGGTACGCATCGGGCTGGCAGGGGAAAGTGGCTATCCCCATCGGGGCACGCTGGATTTTATCGACAACCGTCTGGATCGCAGCACCGGGACCTTGCAGTTCCGCGCGGAGCTGGCCAATCCGGATGGCATTTTTAAGCCCGGCCAGTTCGCCCGTGTTGAAATGCCTGTGGCAAAGCTGGATCAGGCCGTGATGGTGAACCGCAAGGCGGTGTTGACTGACCAGAACCGTCGTTTCGTCTACGTGGTGGCCAGCGACAATACCGTGGCGAGGCGGCAGGTCGAAACCGGACGGCAGGTCGATGATCTGCAGGTGATTCGTCGTGGTTTGCAGCAGGGTGACCAGGTGATCGTCAACGGTCTCCAGAAAGTGTTTGGTGATGGCATGCCGGTACAGCCCAGACAGGTAGCGATGCGTGAACCTGCCGCCCCGGCTGGCCAGGCCAGTGCCATCGCCGCAGCACAACCCTGAGACACGCGACCCCATAACTTCTCATCCACATTGGCGATCAGGCTGGCCCTTGCCGGCCTGACGCAATAACTCCGGGAACGACACAATCCGGCAGGCTCGCGCCTGGCCGGCAGGAGGCGTATTGCCATGAATTTTTCACGATTCTTTGTCGACAGGCCGATTTTTGCCGCGGTGTTGTCGATCATCATTTTTGCGGTAGGGGCCATCTCGATCCCCAGTCTGCCCATCAGTGAGTACCCGGAAGTGGTGCCACCTTCCGTGGTGGTGCGTACGGTGTATCCGGGCGCCAACCCCAAGGTCATTGCGGAAACCGTGGCAACGCCCCTGGAAGAAGCGATCACCGGGGTGGAAGGCATGATGTACCTGAAGTCGGTAGCGGGCTCCGACGGGGTGCTGCAGATGACGGTGACATTCCGTCCGGATATTGATGCCGATGATGCCACCGTGCGGGTGCAGAACCGGGTCAGCCAGGCCCTGGCCCGGTTGCCGGAAGATGTTCGCCGGCAAGGCGTTACCACGCAGAAACAGTCGCCCACCTTCCTGATGGTGGTGCATCTGACCTCGCCGGATGGCCGTTACGATACGCTTTATCTTCGCAACTATGCGCGCTTGCATGTGCGTGATGTGCTGGCCCGGATTCGCGGCGTGGGCGAAGCGCAGATTTTCGGGGGTGGCGATTACGCCATGCGTGCCTGGCTGGACCCCGACAAGGTTGCCGCACGGGGGCTGACCGCCAGCGATGTGGTCGGCGCCATGCGCGAACAGAATGTGCAGGTGTCCGCCGGTCAGCTGGGCGCGGAACCCATGCCCGGCAGTGACTTCCTGACTCTGATCAACGCGCAGGGGCGGTTAAGCACGCCGGAAGAATTTTCCGATATCGTGATCAAGAGTGGTGCCTCGGGCGAAATCGTGCGGCTGTCGGATGTGGCCCGGCTGGAACTGGGGGCAGGGGATTACACGCTGCGCTCGCAACTGGACAGCAAGGATGCCGTGGCCATTGGTATTTTCCAGTCCCCCGGAGCCAATGCGCTGGAGATCCGTGAGCAGGTGATTGCCGCCATGGACGAAATCGCCACCCGCTTTCCTGAGGGGGTGAAGTACGAAACGGTGTATGACACCACGATTTTCGTCAGTGATTCCATCAAGTCGGTTATCCAGACCCTGCTGGAAGCCGTGTTGCTGGTAGTGCTGGTGGTCACCCTGTTTTTACAGACCTGGCGAGCCTCGATCATTCCATTGCTGGCGGTACCTGTGTCGGTGGTCGGGACTTTCGCTGCGCTTTATTTGCTGGGGTACTCGATCAATACCCTGACCCTGTTCGGACTGGTGCTTGCCATTGGCATCGTGGTGGATGACGCCATCGTGGTCGTGGAGAACGTGGAGCGCAATATCGAAGAGGGCCTGGCGCCCCTGGCCGCTGCGCACCAGGCCATGAAAGAAGTGTCCGGGCCCATTGTGGCCATTGGTTTGGTGCTGTGTGCGGTCTTTGTGCCGATGGCGTTTCTGGATGGGGTGACCGGGCAATTCTACCGGCAGTTTGCGGTGACCATTGCCATCTCCACGGTGATTTCCACCATTAATTCCCTGACCCTGTCACCGGCGCTGGCGGCCATGTTGCTCAAGCCTCATGACGCGTCCAAGGACCGACTGACGCGCATTATCGATAGCTTGTTTGGCTGGATCTTCCGGCCCTTCAACCGGTTCTTCAATGCCAGTTCACAGCGCTACGAGAGCGGTGTTTCGCGCTCGTTGCATCATCGTGGCGTGGTGTTTGTGATTTATGCCTTGCTGCTGGCCAGCACCGGTTTGATGTTCAAGGCTGTTCCGCCTGGCTTTATTCCCATTCAGGACAAACTGTATCTGATTGCCGGGGTGAAATTACCGGAAGGGGCATCGCTGGAACGAACTGATCAACTGCTGCAACAGGTGGTGGATATCGGCCTGGACACCGAGGGCGTCGCCCATGCGGTGGCGTTTCCCGGGCTGAATGCCCTGCAGTTCACCAACACCTCCAATACCGGTTTGGTGTTCTTTCCGCTGGCGCCTTTTTCAGAACGCAGCCGCACTGCGGAACAGATCAATGCAGAGATCAACCAGAAAGTGGGCGCGTTGAAAGAAGGGTTTGCGTTTTCCTTCATGCCGCCACCGATTCTGGGCCTGGGTAACGGATCCGGGTACCAGATGTTTATCGAGGACCGCGGCAACCTGGGCTATGGCGCGCTACAGGATGCGGTTAATGCCTTCCAGGGGGCGGTATCCCAGACCCCGGGCATGGGGTTCCCGATTACCAGTTACCAGGCCAATGTGCCGCAGCTGAATGCCGAGGTGGATCGTCTCAAAGCCAAGGCCCAGGGAGTGCCGTTGACGGAGTTGTTCGATACCTTGCAGACCTATCTCGGGTCCAGCTACGTGAACGACTTCAACCGCTTTGGCCGTACCTGGCAGGTCGTGGCCCAGGCCGATGCGCCGTTCCGTGACAGCGTCGAGGATATCGCCAACCTCAAGACCCGCAATGTGAACGGCGAGATGGTGCCGATCGGTTCCATGGTCACTATCAGCGAAGATTTCGGACCGGATCCGGTGTTGCGCTACAACGGTTACCCGGCCGCTGACCTGGCCGGCGAAGCAGACCCGCGGTTGCTGTCATCGGCTCAGGCCATGGCGGTTCTCAATGGCATTGCCGAGCAGGTTCTGCCTGCGGGGATGAGTTTTGAGTGGACCGACCTGAGTTACCAGCAGGCCACCCAGGGCAATGCCGCCTTGCTGGTCTTCCCGCTTTCGATCCTGCTGGTGTTTCTGGTGCTGGCGGCTCTTTACGAAAGCTGGACGTTGCCACTGGCGGTGATCCTGATCGTACCGATGTGCATGCTGTCTGCGTTGATGGGGGTGTGGTTCTTCGGTGGCGACAACAACATTTTCGTCCAGGTGGGCCTGGTGGTGTTGATCGCATTGGCTTGCAAGAACGCCATCCTGATTGTGGAGTTCGCCCGCGAACTGGAGATGGAAGGCAAAAGTGTGGTGGATGCCGCGCTGGAAGCCTGCCGCCTGCGCTTACGGCCGATCATCATGACTTCCATCACGTTCACTGCCGCGGTGCTGCCGCTGGTGCTGGGCAGTGGTGCCGGGTCTGAAGTGCGTCAGGCCCTGGGTATCGCGCTGTTCTTCGGCATGCTGGGGGTGACCCTGTTCGGTCTGTTCCTGACACCGGTTTTCTATGTGGTGTTGCGCAAGCTCGCTGGCAGCAAGCCGCCGGTAGCCCATGACCCTGACACTACGCCTGCCCTTTCTGACGGCAATCACTGAGACATGATGAAGGAAAGCAACATGACTAGATCATCAATGCTTGCGGCGTTCCTGCTGTTGTCAGGTTGCGCGGTGGGTCCGGACTACCAGGTGCCGGAGACGCCGGCGCCGGCCCATTTTCAGGCGCTTCACGATGGCGGGGCCTTCGCGGACGTCGAGCAGCAATTCTGGCAGGGGTTTGATGACCCGCTACTGTCAGAGCTGCTCGACCTGACCCTGGCCGACAACCTGGATTTGCAGGTGGCACTGGCACGATACGAGCGCTCTGCGGCGTTGCTGTACGGTGCCCGCCGTGAGCAGTGGCCGTCACTGACGGCGTCGGCAGCGGGGGCAGAGCAGCACCTGTCAGCGGTGGAGCAGCTGGGTGGCCCAGAGCGGGTGGAGCGCTACCAGGCAGGACTGAATGCCAGCTGGGAGCTGGACCTGTTTGGGCGCTTACGTCGGGCCAGTGAATCGCAGGCGGCAGAACTGCAGGCCACCGGTGCGGATCTGGCGGCGCTACAGGTGGTCCTGGCAGGACAGGTGGCCAACACCTACTTCAACATGCGTGGCTTGCAGCAGCGTTTACAGGTGGCCAACCAGAACGTGACGTTGCAGGAAGAGACGTTGGCCATTGTCACGGCCCGGGCCGATGCCGGTCGGGCGACGGAATTCGACAAGGTTCGGGCGCGGGCCCAGCTGGCGCGCACACGAGCCGCCCTCCCGGAGCTGGAGGCGGCGCTGCGCGCGGACATGCATCGTCTTGCCGTTCTGACCGGGCAGCCCCCGGCGGCCTTGCTGGAGCGTTTAGTGCCGCTCAAGCCGTTGCCCGGCAGTGTCCCGGTGATTCCGGTGGACAGCCCCGGTGATGTGCTGCGCCGGCGGCCGGACATCATCGCTGCCGAACGTCGCCTTGCGGCGGCAACGGCACGCATTGGTATCGCCACCGCTGACCTGTATCCGCGTTTCACGCTAAGCGGGTTGTTGGGCTCGGTGGCCGCCGAACCGGGCGACCTGTTTCAGGGAGCGTCGGAGTCGCGCCGAGTGGCACTGGGGGTGGACTGGACCTTTCTGGATTACGGCAAGGTGCGGGCGCGTATTGATGCACGGGATGCCGAAGGCCAGGCCGCGCTGGCGTCCTATCAGCAAGCCGTGCTGGCGGCACTGGAAGAAACAGAAAACCGGTTGGTCCGTTATCAGCAACTGCAGACACGGGTTTCGCGTCTTGCCTCGGCGTCAGAGGATGCCCGGCAGGCCGCCGCACTGGCCCGCACCCGCTACGAGCGGGGCTTTATTGGCTACTTTGAAGTGCTCGATGCGGAGCAGGAGCTGACCGAAATCCGTGACGCAGAGGTGCGCAGCCGCACCGATCAGGTCAAGGCCATGGTGGATGTCTATCGTGCCCTGGCGGGGGCGCCGGCCCCGGCCGTGCCCAAGACATAGATCACGGCGCTGGCAGCGCTGACCGCAAAAGGCGAGCCGCGAGCGAATCCCGTATCATGGGTTCGCTGCTCGCCTTTTTTATTGCTGACGGACCCGCCCCATGATTGTTCGTGATCGCCCCAATGCTATTGCCCTGCTGTTTACCCTGCGAGGATCAGTGGTGCCGGAAATCCTGCCGCACATTTTCTGTGTGGCGTTGTTCTCGGTGGTATGGACTGCGCTCAGTCGCTGGCATGTGGTGGAGCTGGGCAGTCTGACGATCATGCCGGTGACATTGCTCGGGATTGTGCTGTCCATCTTGCTGGGCTTTCGCAACAACGCTTCCTATGACCGTTGGTGGGAAGCGCGCAAACAGTGGGGGCAGATGGTCTACGAGATTCGCAGTCTGGCCCGGGCCAGTCGGGCGTTGCTGGCAGAGGCGCCACGACGGCGGTTATTGCACCAGATGCTTGCCCATGCCCATGCGCTGAAAGGCCAGCTGCGGGAAGAAGATGGCACGGCAGAGGCGGCGCGCTGGTTGTCGGAGCAGGACAGCGAGACACTGGCCGGCAAGCAGAACCGGGCCGATGCAATTCTGGCACTTGCCGGTGAGGGGCTGGCAGTGCAACACCAGAGCGGCGCGCTCGACAGTGTGGCGTTCAAGGTGCTGGATGAGAGACTGACTGCGATCAGTGGCATCCAGGCGGCCTGCGAGCGCATTGCCTCTACCCCTCTGCCGTTTGCCTACACCCTGTTGGTGCACCGCACTGCCTACGTCTATTGCTACCTGCTGCCGTTTGTTCTGGTCGGGGCGTTGGGGTGGGCGACGCCGGTGATGGTGGCAGTGGTCGCGTATACCTTCTTCGGCATTGACCGATTGTCAGAACATCTTGAAACCCCGTTTGGCCGGGACCCGAATGATTTACCGCTGGATGCGCTGTGCCGGATCCACGAAATCTCGGTGGCCGAAGCGTTGGGAGACACGGCACCGGAGCCGTTGCCAGTAAAGGATTTCCAACTGCAGTAATCCGTTAACCACGGATGTCTGTCAGAAAGGCTCCGGTACAGCCGCTTGCCTGACTGCCGAGGGCGATGTCCAGGCAAGCGGTGCAAGGCAGTGATCAGATGACCTCAAAGGTCATGCCGGCGTGGGCTTGCAACCGTGACAGCAGTTTTTCGCCCAGCAGCGAAGAGGTGGTCCAGAAGCCGCCGGGGGCATCGTCCGGGATGTCCTTGGCCAGACAGGCGCCGGCTTGTCCCAACAACTTGGCAGTGGAGCCGTAACCCGGATCCGCATCGCCAGTGACCTTGACGGTAAGGGTGTCGCCCTGATCCGTGTGTCCGGCCAGACGAATATCATAAAAACCGGCTTTCTGGGCTTCCGGGCTGGGACCTTCTCCGGGCTGAGGCACCACAAACTTGTTCAGCGCCCAGCGGGTGGGTGCCAGCGCGGCCGCACCGAAGAACAGACCGGTTCCGACGCCGATACCCAGGGCTTTTAGCCGCCCGCCGATACCATCGCCGGTAAGCATACCCTCGTTATAGGTCATGGCGGGGCTGTAGCCGTTGAGGGCATTGGAGCGATGCACGATACGACTGTTGATGGCATCCATGACAAACGGAGCCACCCAGGCGCGAAAGTCGTCGTCGTATTCGGGCATGGCAATACTGTGCTGGCGGGCCGTCAGGCCATGGTCCGCCGGGCATAGCAGGTAAGGGTTAGCCAGCTTGCGGCGCAGCTCCGGGTCGCCAGCGGCTTCTTCGGCAATGTTCATCATGCTGGCCACGGTGCCACCCGATACGCCGCCTTTGGCTACCTTGACGCGCATGCCAACGCGCGTCGCCGGTGCGTTGAATTGCTTTTTCGCCTGTTGCTGAAGGAAAAAGACGCCCATGTCAGAAGGAATGGAGTCGAAACCACAGCAATGCACAATGCGGGCTCCGCTGGCTTTGGCGGCGGCTTCGTATTTTTCCAGCATGTCGGCGATCCATTGCGCTTCGCCGGTGAGATCGCAGTAATCCGTGCCCGTGCTCGTGCAGGCACGAATCATGGGTTCGCCGTACAGTGCGTAGGGTCCTACCGTGGAAATCACCACGGCGGTGTTCGCACACAATGCTTCCAGGCTGGCATCGTCATTGGCGTCGGCGGTGATCAGTGCAAGTTTGTCCGCCTTGCTGCCGAGAGCTTCTTTGACCTGCTGCAATTTGGTTTCAGAGCGTCCTGCCGCAGCCCATTTGAGTTCGCCATCCACACCATAGGTATCAGTCAGGTACTGGCACAGAATCTGGCCCACAAAGCTGGTGGCACCGAAGACAATCACGTCATAGGTTGAATCACTCATGAGAACTCCCTTGGCGAATGAATACAAAGAAAGTCAGCCTACCCATTGTTGCTGTGAATGTATGTGGCAATTGTGCCAAAAAGGCCGATTTTGCCTGGAGAGTGTCGCGATTGGCGTGTTGGTCTGGAGGCCGTTGTCTGGGATCCTTCTGGTCGGGGCGCGGTTACAAAAAACAGTTGTCGCGCTCAGGTGGTTGCGTTGCTATAGGCAGTACATTCCAGAAAACGGTCGGGAGAGCGGTATGGCGAACCACAAGAAGCCGGAGGTGGATGTTCTTATCATTGGTGCGGGCCTGTCCGGAGTCGGTGCGGCTTGCCACCTGCAGCGCGAATGCCCGCAAAAAACCTTCATGCTGATCGAGCGGCGCAAGGCCATCGGTGGCACCTGGGACCTGTTCCGCTATCCGGGTATCCGGTCTGATTCCGATATGTTCAGTTTTGGCTACGGATTTCGACCCTGGAATGAATTCAAGGTGCTGGCCGATGGTGCTTCGATTCGGGATTATATTCGCAATACCTCTGATACTTTTGAGATCACCCCGCACATTCGTTTTGGCCGCAAAACCCTCAACGCCGACTGGTCCGCGGAGCAGCAATGCTGGACGGTGTCGATGGTGAATGAAGATAACGGCGAAGACGAGACGGTGACGGCCCGTTTTCTGATTGGTTGTACTGGCTATTACAACTATGACAAAGGCTATTTGCCGGATTTCCCGGGACAGGAACGTTTTGCCGGGCAATGCATTCACCCCCAGCAGTGGCCTGAGGGGCTGGACTATGCCGGCAAGAAAGTGGTGGTGATTGGCAGTGGTGCCACCGCGGTGACGTTGGTGCCTGCCATGGCTGGCGAGGCGGCTCATGTGACCATGTTGCAGCGCTCTCCATCGTATATTTTTTCACTGCCTTCGCAGGACAAGCTGTCTGAGTGGCTGGAAAAGTTTCTGCCTCCCGATTGGGTCTTTGGGCTGGCTCGCTGGCGCAATATCAAACTGCAACGATTGCTGTACCGGGCAGCAAAACGCTATCCCAACCCGGTGCGACGTGTGTTGCTGGGAAATGTGAAACGGCAACTCAAGGGGCAGGTCGACATGGCCCATTTTTCCCCCCGCTATATGCCCTGGGATGAGCGGCTGTGCGCGGTGCCGGATGGTGACCTGTTCAACGCCTTGAGAGAAGGCAAGGCGTCGGTGGTCACGGACCAGATTGAGACCTTTACCGAAACGGGCATCCAGTTGCAGTCCGGGCGGCAGCTGGAGGCCGATATCATCGTCACGGCTACCGGTCTGAATTTACAGGTGCTGGGAGGGATGACGTTGAGTCTTGACGGAGCCCCGGCTGACGTCAGTGAGCGGCTGACCTACAAAGGCGTGTTGCTGGAAGGCATGCCGAACATGGCCTGGATATTCGGGTATACCAATGCCTCCTGGACCCTGAAGGCAGATATCGCCTCGGCCTATGTTTGCCGCTTGTTGAATCATATGGAGCTGGAGGGGCACGGGGTGGCGGTGCCAAACGCCGATGACACCCTGAAACGGGATGACACCTCTATCATGGATGCGCTTGCGTCGGGGTATGTGAAGCGTTCCAGCCACAAGCTGCCGCGTCAGGGGCGACACCATCCCTGGAAAGTCATGAACCACTATGCCCGTGACCGGCACATGCTGCTGGAAGAACCGGTGGAGGACGGTGCGCTCCATTTTTATTGAAATGGAGGCGGGCTCGTGCGGGAGCTAGCCACAGCATTTCTTGAATTTTTTCCCGCTGCCACAGGGGCAGGGGTCATTGCGGCCTGGCTTCAGGGGGGTGACAGAAGGCTTGCCCGCCAGATAAAACCAGTGCCCGCCTTCGCGAACAAAGCGTGAAATTTCTTCCAGTACACTGAATGTTTGCCCGATCCGGCAGATGGCGCGAAAGTGGACGCTGCCATTGTCGCCGTCTTCATCGCTGTCCAGGATATCAAGATTGACCCAGTGCTCGTCGCTATCCAGCGACAGGTTGGTGGGGCGAGTCTCGGTATGCCAGCTGCGGCTCAGGTAATCGGTGTCTCCCCGGGCAAAGGCGCAGAATCGTGAACGCATAAGCGCTTCCGGATGGCTGGCGGGGTGCCCCTGGTGGAGTGGCTGGCAGCAGTCGGCATAGTCACGACCGGAGCGGCATTCACACCGAGTCATTGGTTTGTCTCCCGCAGGTATTTCTCGATGGCAAAGACATGCTCATCGCTGGCCTCCAGTTGCCGCAGCGCGTCTGCCAGCTGCAGCAGGTAATCACGGTTGCTGCCACTGGGGCCGTGGCTGCGGGCAATATGCTCGGCAATGGCCTTCTCATCGGACTCCCCAAGGAAGGCAGCGTTATCTGCCGTAGCGATATACACCAGCCCCTCGGCCTGCTGGTTGTCTGCAAAGGTCATGGTCGTCTGGAAGCGCAGATAGCCGTTTTTCTCCCGATGATCCAGATGCCCGAATGTGTCCGGGGTGATGCGGTAGGCCATGCCCACGCAGGCGGTGCCGGGGCTCTCGATCAGGGTAACGACCCGGCCGGGAAGCTCCGGAGTGCCTCGGTGGTCATGTGAGCCCTGCCAGAACCGGCGTGTCCAGCCCTGGATGGTGGCGGGGCGGCGCTCGAGAAAAGGAAAGTCCGCCTTGTAGATCAGTGATCCGTAGCCAAACAACCACACTGGTTGGTGAGGGTCGAGAGTGTGCCGACGGCGATTTTCTTCTGAGGTGTCCAGCATGAAATTGATCCCGGTTCGTTCCCTTCACGATGGGGGCGCTATACTGGCCGCACATTCTGACGGGCAATGGGAACAGACATGAAAGATGTGCGCGAAGAGTATCATGCCGACGGGCTGACGGAAGCCTCTCTCCATGATGATCCGCTGGAACAGGCCCGGCGCTGGGTCGATGAGGCGATAGAGGCTGCCCTGCCTTTACCTAACGCCATGACACTGGCGACGGTCAGTGCCGATGGTCAGCCGTCGTCGCGGGTTGTGCTGCTCAAGGGTATTGAGGCTGGGGGGTTTACTTTCTTTACCCACTACGACAGTCGCAAGGGAGAAGAGATCGCTGTCAATCCGAAGGTGTCTTTTACCATGTTCTGGCAGCCGTTTGATCGCCAGATGATTGTGATCGGCGAGGCGCACAAGGTCGACCAGCAAGAATCGGACAGTTATTTCGCTTCCCGTCCCTATGCCAGTCAGATCAGTGCGGCAATTTCCCCCCAGAGCCGGCCGGCCAGTCGTGCATGGCTGGAAGACGAAGTGGCACGCCTTGAGCAGGCGTTCCCCTCTGCGCCGGTCCCACGCCCTGCCCAGTGGGGCGGATACCGAATTGTTGCTCACGAAATACAGTTTTGGCATGGCCGTCCGAGCCGCCTGCATGACCGCTTCCGTTATCAGAGGCAGGAGGACGGAAGTTGGTTGCGGGAACGCCTTGCTCCCTGAGCAGGCAGGTTGCTGTCGTGGCTTTTCTGTGTGGCTCTAGTAAGCTTTGCAGCGGTACCGGGACAAGGTAGTAACGTTGAAAATACTGATAGTAGATGATCACAGGCTATTCGCTGACGCCTTGAGTATCACCCTGAAAAATGCGTATCCGGAAGCGGACATTACTACCTGTGAGCAACCGCGATGGTTGCTGGAAAACCGACAGCAGCTGCCGCAATTCAATCTGGTTATCCTGGACCAGGCCATGCCTGACCTCGATGGGCTCAGCCTGCTGGGTGTCGTGGGCCGGTTGATGACAGATGCCAAGGTGCTTGTCTGCTCCGGATCCGCAACAGAAGTGACGGTGCGTCGTGCCCTGCAGTTGAAGGTGAATGGGTTCGTGGACAAGAGCGAACCTGTGGAGAAAATCCTGCTTGCCATCAGGGAGGTGATGGCGGGTCGTAGTTATTACTCCGAGTCATTTCGGTTGATGGCAGGAAACGCGGCAGAGGAAACCCTGACACTGACCCGGCAGCAGTTGGCGATCCTGGCCATGTTGCAGGAAGGGCATGGTAACAAGGAAATTGCACGTCAGTTGTTCGTCAGCGTGAATACAATCAAGACACACCTGCGACTCCTGTATGAAAAGCTGGAGGTATCCAACCGTACGGCATGCATCGACAAGGCGAGAAACCTCGGGCTTATCTGATCCTTGCCAGCCGTTACTTCTCTCTCAGCATGTCTTCCAGTTTCTGGATCAACGTGTCTGCGGCCACCGGCTTGAACAGGACATGCCTCTCATTCGGTAAAGCCTGAATGAAACCGGGGTCGGTATTGCCGGTAATAATCAAGGTGGGTACCGATTGGCGAAACCTGGCGCTGATCGCTTCAATGACGGAACCGGCGTTGGTGTCAGGCCCGATCTGATCATCGGTGATGACCAGCGAAGGTGGGGCGTCACTGCTTTCAAGGCGCTGCAGGGCGGATTCCAGGGTGTGGTGTGCAGACACGGTAGCGCCAAGACTTGAGAGCAGCCCTCCAAGTGCTTCGGTGACACGCTCATCATCATCAATTAATAGTACCGTGAGACTTTCGAACCAGGAGTGATCGCTAATAACACTTCCGGTATCGTCGATCGCTTGGGTTGCAGCAGCCGGTAACGTGAGGCTGAAGGTTGTTCCCCTTCCTGGTTCAGAGATCATGGCGACGGGAATGTCGCACAATGCACTGAGCCGGCTGACAATCGCCAGTCCCAGTCCCAGTCCGTTCTGAATGGAGCGGTGATCGTTGTCTATCTGCATGAATTCTTCGAATACCTCGGCCTGGTATGCCTCATCAATCCCGATCCCCGTATCCGTTATTTCCAGCAGCAATTCCTGCCCTGTAACCCGTGCGCTGAGGCTGATCTCGCCCTCCGGGGTGTACTTGAGTGCATTGCTGAGAAGATTGCGGACAATTCTCGCGAGCATGACTCCATCGCTGAAAACGTGTTGCCCGGAAAGATCATGGAGGCGAAGAGACAGCCCTTTGGCAAGGATCTGTGGGGAAATTTCGTCGATGATCGGCTGTAACGTATCCAGCAAGTTGATGATGCGTTTCTTCGGTGTCAGACGGTGTGACTGCAGCCGTGACAGCATCAGCAGATGGTTCAGTAGCTCATTACATGAGGCAATGGCGGTGTCCAGTTTTGCCACAATATCAGGCTGGGGAGTGTCGCTATTTTTCAGCATGGCGGCATAGAGGGTGGCCGCTTGCAAAGGCTGGCGAAGATCATGGCTTGCTGCCGCAAGAAAGCGGGTTTTACTGCTGCTGGCCTTCGTGGCTTGTTCGCTGGCTTGTTCGGCTTCGATGCGCAGGGCGATGTTGCTTATCTGGGAACGATGCATGTACAGGCTGAAGCCGCTCATGGAGACGAGGCTGACCACCGGGATAAGCTTGATGATGAGCGGAGCGTCAGGGACGTAAATCAGAATAAAAAAAAGCCAGGATAGAAAAACCGGTGTAATAAAACTGATAAAGATATCCGGATATACGCCCATGGAAACGGACGGAATAGACGTGGCAACAGAAAGGATGACCAGACAGGTCAGAACCGTGACCGGGGTTACTCCCGGCAAGAACAGATACGGAAAAGAAGACCAGAGAGCGGCCCAGATAATCGCCATATAGAGGTTGAGGTGGTGCCACTTCCGGGTTTTTCCTGATTCGATGGCGCGATGTCGATTATAGAAACGAATAAGGAAAATGGACTGTAAACCGACCAAAAATAACAGTGCATACCAGGCGAGGAATGGGGGTTTCTGGATCATGTCAAGGAAGAAGAGAGGCAGGGATCCGGCAATAATGGAGGAAAGCGCCATGCGTGAGCCTACTTCTTCCATAAACAGATTGTGTCGCTCTTGAAGAATCCGCTGGCGGTTGTTCGGTGCCGAACAGGGCAAGGTATCAGGCATGGTCGTATTTTTTTTAAAAGGTGTGATTGCAGTCTAGCTCGATTAGTGCGGCTTGTAAGTGCTGCCATGGCGAATTCACCCGTCAGGGTGAAGAGCGGCGAGATTCCAGGGTGCTCTAATGGTCGCCTCTCTGGGATGCGTCATTAATCGGGGTAAGCGTAATGATCAACAAGCAACTGACTCAACTGGCTGCGGCTATCGGCGTGGCTTCTATGATGACTGCCTGTGGCGGCGGTTCCTCCAGTTCCGGCGGCACGACAGTTGCTGCCGGCGGCAAGGGATTTGTGGTTTTTCCCGCAGCCGAAAGTGCGGGTGCTGTCTTGGTGCGAAGCGCCACTCCGCGGGCGGCCCTGTTTGCCGAATATCTGTACAGAACTGACGGTACCCCTGCCGGGACCACAAAGATCGTTGATGGCAGCAATAACGGTTTTGAAGTTGGCCGCTTTGGCGGTGGTTACATGGCGGATCTGGACGGCAAGATCTACTATGCGGGCAAGGACAGCTCTGGCGATGTGGAGCTGTGGGTCACTGATGGCACTGGCGCCGGCACGGAACGTGTTGCTGATCTTTATACCGGTGGCAGTGGTCAGCCACACAATATGGTTCCTGTGGCTGACAAATTGTTTATGAATGCGGTAGTGGATGATGCCAGCGGTGTGGGGCGAGAGCTGGTGGTTTTCGATCCCGCTTCCGGGGCATTCGAGGCGTTGACCTCGACTATTGATGGTAACCCGACCAGTAGTAATGCGCCTGAGTCGCTGACACCGGTGGAAGACGGTCTGTTTTTTTATGACCAGGATGCTGGCGATGTGTACTTTACCGATGGCTCGGTGGCAGGGACACTGAAAATCGCGACCAGTAACGACAACATTACCAACCTGAATAGTCCGCTGTCGAAATATCCTGAACTCATTGGGGATGATGATTGGATTGGCTACAAGGGCAAGCTGCTGTTTACCGGGCGTTTCAACGCAACCGATGCGCAAACGCGTCTCTACGAAATGGATCAAGATGGCAATATCAAAGAGATTGCCTTTGAAAATAACGGCTACACGGTACAGCTCGATATCACCCAGAATGTAGTTACCAGCAACGGCAAGGTGTATTTCGTTGCGGATGCAGGAGCCAATAACCCGGATCTGCATATCTTCGAATATGATGGCAGTTCCGTCGTTAGACTGACCGGTAGCGAAGGCAGCCGTCCTTATAATGACAGTCTGGTAGGCACGTCACTGGGTGTGTTCATGTATGTGGAGATGGCCGGGCTGCCTCCGTACCTTCTGCGTGTGGATAACACTAATGGTCCAGCAGGTGTTACGGCCGCGCTGCGTGGAAGCGGAGATTATTCCTTCGCTGATGTGGGTTACATGGTGGAGGCAAACGGTACGGTATTCTTTAGTGCTTACACCGAAGATGCTGGTGGCAGTGATTTCGGTACCGAACTGTGGAAAACCGACGGCACCCAGCAGGGGACAGAACTGGTTAAGGATATCAATGACACCATGGCGGGCGCAGACTCGCAGCCTTTCCCGCTGACATTCATGTATCAGGTTCCGCCGACGGTGAATCAAGGCCTGGGAAGCAAATACCTGTTCGTGGCGAATAACGGCAGTGAAGGTTTTGAGCCCTGGGGGTCTGATGGATCCGAGGCGGGCACCCTGCTGCTGAAGGATATCAGTGCGGGCAGTGGGAGTAGTGTCATCGACTAATTCAGTTAACAGTGAACAGTTAACAGCGGCGCGATAGCGCGTCGTTGTTACTTCCAGGAAGGAGGCCGCGACCATGTTTTGGCGCGGCCTTTTTGCGTTTAAAAGACAAGGAAAAAGCAAAACAAATACTTGACAGGTTATGCCGGTCGCGCAGCCTTCACTGTTCACTGTTCACTGTTCACTGTTCACTGTTCACTGTTCACTGTTCACTGTTCACTGTTCACTTGCTTGCGCCATAACGCTGCCAGCAATGAGCCTGACAGGTTGTGCCAGACACTGAACAACGCGCCGGGTAAGGCGGCCAGTGGCGTGAAGTGTTTGACGGCCAATGCCACGCCGAGACCGGAGTTCTGCATACCCACTTCGATGGCCAGGGTACGGGCAGTGACCTTGTCCTGACGAAGCAGGCGGGCGATGCCATAGCCCCCCGCCAGCCCCAGGGCATTGTGCAAGGCGACGGCAACAAAGACGGCGATGCCGGCCTCGGCCATCCGCGACTGGTTCAATGCCACGATGATGCCGATGACCACCACGATGGCGATGACGGAGAGCAGCGGAAAGAGCTCTCTTGCGGTAGCCAGTTGGCGTGGAAAAAACGTATTGAGGGCGCTGCCTGCGACCACCGGGATGACCACGATCTGGAGCAGTGACACCAGCATTCCTTCCACTGGCACCGGAATGCGCTCACCCAAATAGCACCAGGTGAGCAAGGGGGTGGCAATCACGGCAATCAGGGTGGATACCAGGGTGATGGAAACGGATAACGCCACATTCGCCCGCGCCAGATACGCGATCACATTGGAGGCGGTGCCGCCAGGACAGGCTCCGACCACCACCAGTCCGATCAGCAATTCCTGGGGGAGCTGCAAGGCTCGCCCTATTGTCCAGGCCAGCAAGGGCATCAGGCTGTATTGCAGTGCGACTCCAAGGGCAATTACGCCGGGGCGTTTAAAGACCTGCCGAAAATCATCCCAGCGTAACGTCAGTCCCATGCCGAACATGATCAGCATTAGCAGGGGGACAATGGCCGGCTTGCCTGCGACCAGCCACTGCGGTTGCCACCAGGCCAGCAGGGAAAACACTAATGCCCAAAGGGGGAAGAGTTGGGTGAGTCGCGGGATCATGGTGGTGCAGGCCCTCGTTATTTGCTTTGGATCCAGGTGTTGAGTGTTTCAAGTTACAAGCTTCAAGTTGCAAGACGGTCGGATTCAGGGCGTTTTGCAATGCCCTGCCTGGGTTTTAATGTGGGGCGCGGGCACGGCGCGTCAAAACCACACCATGTCTGGCCGCGCCTTGTCGCGTGAAGCTTGCTCTACAACGCCAACGTCAGCAAAAACGGTAACATCAAAAATGCCATCAATGTGGAGAATACCACCATGGCGGCCACTTCTTCGGCACCCCGTTGGTAGGCCTTGGCCAGCAGGTAGTTGAACACAGCCACAGGCATGGTGGACTCGATCAGGGCCACGCCGCGTAGAGGGCCTTGCAGATCCAGTATCTCCGCCACACTCAGGCCCACCAAAAAACCGATCACCAGGCGCAGGGCGGCAAATGCGGCGCCTTTGCCGAGGTGGTGTACCTTCAGTTGCGACAGGGACACGCCCAGGGTGATCAGCATCAGCGGAATGGTGACGTCACCGATCAGGCTGACGGTGTTGAAAAGCCATTGTGGCAGGCTCAGGTCCAGTCCCACCATGGCCACGGCAAGGAATACCGACAGCAGGATGGGATGACGGAACAGTGACAGCGAGAAGCCCTGTCCGCTGACAATAGCCATGCCCAGTGAAAAGTGCCCCACCGAATAAATCATCATCCACGCCAGGGAGAGGGCCAGTCCGGTATCGCCGAAGGCGAGCATGCACAGGGGAATCCCCATGTTGCCGGTGTTGGGGAAGGTGAGAGAGGGCAGGAATACCCGGAAGGGTTGGCCGCTGAGGCGAATGGCCAATACCGCCAGTGCCAGTGTCAGCAACATCACGGTAAGGGCGACACCGGTGACTTCTGTCAGCGCAGCCATATCCAGATCAGTCTTGCCCAGCGTGGCAACGATCAGGCACGGGGTGGTGACGGTGGTCACCAGGGAGGTAACCATCTGGGTGTCAAAGGGCTTACCGGCTCGCGCCCAGAAGTAGCCCAGTCCGGCACAGAACAGAACCGGTGCGATGATATTCCAGAGTGTCAGCAGCATGTGCGCCTGCCACAGTGTCAGTGAAAGACGCAGTGTGCGAGTTGTCGGCGAGACTGTCTAGCGAGCCGCGCAATGTCGGTTCAGGAAGCCATGTGGCTCGTCCACGAAATTCGCAGGCTTCGGTGTGCGTAACACAGACTGCAGTCGAGACTCGTTTCTCGAAGCCGTTCCTTTGCTGACCTGAACGCCATGTCGGTGATGGGCTCACGCCCATTACCGACCTACGCGGCTTCGTAGCGGAGGGGGCGCTTTTGAAATTGGCTATTAACTATTCATTATTAACGGTTAACTGCCTTCTACACAGTCAAAAACTCCTTGATTAAGGCATCATCCAGTTCCCCCATGGCTCCCTCTGCCACCTTGCTGCCACGATCGAGAATGGCAAAGCGGTCCGCGCAGGCACGGGCAAAATGCAGCTTCTGTTCTACCAGCAGCACTGTGAGCCCTTCTTCCTTGTTGAGTGTCTTGATCACCCGGCCGATCATATCGACGATGTTGGGCTGAATCCCTTCGGTGGGTTCATCCAGAATCAGCAGTTTGGGATCCAGTGCCAGGGCGCGGCCAATGGCCAGTTGTTGTTGCTGGCCACCGGACAGGTCGCCGCCGCGGCGGTTACGCATTTCATGCAGCACCGGGAACAGTTCGTAAATCCGGTCAGGAATTTTCTTGCTGCGATCCGGGCGGGCCTGAAGGCCGGTTTCCAGATTCTCCTCCACGGTGAGCAGCGGAAAGATTTCTCGCCCCTGGGGGACATATCCAATGCCCGCACGGGCCCGTTCTTCGGCTGCCTGTTTGGCAAAGTCGTTGCCTGCGAATTCAATGCTGCCACTTTTGACCGGAAGCAGTCCCATGATGGTTTTCAATAGCGTGGTTTTACCCACCCCGTTTCGGCCCATCACACACAGGCACTCGCCCTGGGTGAGGCCAAGGTCCAGATCCCAGAGGGTATGGGATTCGCCGTAGTATTGGTTGACGTTGTTCAATTTCAACACGGTTTTTACTCCGTAAAAAGCGACGAGCTATGAGCTTTTAGCCAACAGGAAAACCAAGATGAATGAATGGTTTTCTCGCAGCTGGAAGCTCATGGCTTGAAGCTGAATTTATTCACCCAGATAAACTTCAATCACCTTCGGATCGTTCTGTACCTGATCCATGGTGCCCTCTGCCAGTACGCTGCCCTGATGCAACACGGTAACGGTGCTGGCGATGGAGCGGATGAATTCCATGTCGTGTTCGACCACCACCACGGAATGCTTGCCTGCCAGGCTTTGCAGCAACTCCCCGGTGCGCTCCACTTCCTGGCGGGTCATGCCGGCAATGGGCTCGTCGACCAGTAGCAATTGGGGTTTCTGCATCAGTACCATGCCGATTTCCAGCCACTGCTTCTGGCCATGGGACAGCAGGCCGGCCACCTTGTGGCGGTCGTCCAGCAGGCCGACCTGGGCCAGGGTTTCCTCGATCCAGCTTTTCTGCTCGCCGCTCATGCGGGTGAACAGGGAGTGCCAGGTTCCCTTGGCATCGTTCATGGCCAGTTCCAGATTTTCAAACGCGGTGTGCTCCGGGAACACGGTGGGTTTCTGGAACTTGCGACCGATGCCGGCGGTGGCGATTTCGGTTTCGCTCAGCCGGGTCAGGTCCAGGGTCTGGCCAAAGAAGCAGGTGCCGCTGTCGGGCCGGGTCTTGCCGGTGATCACATCCATCATGGTGGACTTGCCGGCGCCGTTCGGGCCGATAATACAACGCAGTTCGCCGGTCTTGATGTACATCGTCAGGTCATTGAGCGCCTTGAAGCCATCAAAGCTGACAGTGATATCTTCCAGATACAGAATGTTTTTGCCGGCCCCGGAATCCAGCTGGCCCGGTGCCACTGCGCGGGTACCCTGGCGCATGAAGTCGAACACCTGATCGCGGCGAAAGGTTTCCCGCAGATTGTCCAGTGCACTCATGAGTGTTCTCCTTGTGCCGCTGGCGTGTCATCAGTGTCGCCGGTTTTAACAAAACGTTTTCGCAGACGCTCCCAGTGCTGGCTCACCAGGCCGACAATGCCCTGGGGCAGGAACACGGTCACCGCCACGAACAAGCCACCGAGGGCGAACAGCCAGGCTTCAGGCATGACGCCGGTGAAGACGGTCTTGCCGTAGTTCACCAGAATGGCACCGATCACTGCGCCATACAGCGTGGCGCGACCACCCACGGCAACCCATACCACCAGCTCAATGGAATTGAGCGGTGAGAATTCGCCGGGGTTGATGATGCCGACCTGGGGGACATACAGCGCACCGGCAAGGCCGGCCAGAATGGCGCTGACCGTGAACACCCAGAGTTTGTAGTGTTCGGTACGGTAGCCGACAAAACGTGCGCGGGATTCGGCATCACGCACGGCCAGAACAACGCGACCAAGCTTGCTGCCGGTAATCCAGCGGCACAGCACAAAGGCGCTGGCCAGGGCTACAGCGGTGGCTATCAACAGGCCAACGCGGGTGGCGTCTGACTGTAGTGAAAAGCCGAGCAGATCCTTGAAGTCGGTGAGACCGTTGTTGCCACCAAACCCGAGCTCGTTACGGAAGAACGCGAGCATCAGGGCGTAGGTCAGTGCCTGGGTGATGATCGACAGGTAGACACCGGTGACCCGCGAGCGGAAGGCCAGCCAGCCGAACACGAAAGCCAGCAGCCCGGGGACCAGCAGAATCATCAGGGCTGCAAACCAGAACTGGTCGAACCCGTGCCAGTACCAGGGTAACTCCTGCCAGTTGAGGAATACCATGAAGTCTGGCAACTCCGGGTTGCCATACACGCCACGGTCGCCAATCTGGCGCATCAGGTACATGCCCATGGCGTAGCCTCCCAGCGCAAAGAAGGCGCCATGCCCCAGGCTGAGAATGCCGCAGTAACCCCACACCAGATCCAGCGCCAGGGCCAGCAGGGCATAGCACAGGTACTTGCCAAGCAGCGTGACCGTGTAGGCACTCACATGCAGTGCCGAATCCGGTGGGAAGATCTGGTTGAGCAGGGTCACCAGCAGGGTGGCGCCAAACAGCACACCCATGAAGGTGCGGGCGGTGCGATCACTGAGTGCACCTTTGAACGTTGAGTCTCTCATGTTATTCCTCCGCTGCCCGGCCACGTTGCGGGAAGAGTCCGCGGGGTTTGCGCTGGATAAACAGGATGATGAAGATCAGCACAATGATTTTTGCCAGTACGGCACCGGCCATGGGTTCCAGCAGCTTGTTGGCGATACCGAGTCCAAAGGCGGCGGTGAGGGTGCCCCACAGATTGCCGACACCACCAAACACCACCACCATGAACGAATCGATGATGTAGCTCTGACCCAGGTTGGGCCCCACATTGGTGAGCTGGGCCAGGGCGACCCCGGCCACCCCGGCGATGCCGGAACCCAGACCAAAGGTGAGGGCGTTGACCCGCTCGCTGCGGATACCCAGTGCCCGCGCCGTGGTGCGGTTCTGGCTGACGGCACGCACCTGCAGGCCCAGACGGGTGCGCTTGAGCAGCGTCAGCAGCGCCAGGAAGACGGCCAGGGCAAAGAAGATGATGTAAAGACGGTTGTAAGTCAGCGAGAACACCGGGTTGATTTCCAGTGCGCCACTCATCCATTCCGGGGTAATCACGGTGCGGTTGAGAGGCGAGAAAATCACCCGCACGGCCTGTTGCAGGATCAGGCTGACACCAAAGGTCGCCAGCAGGGTTTCCAGCGGGCGGCCGTAAAGGAAACGGATGACAAAGCGTTCGATCAGAATCCCTGTCAACGCAGAGACCAGAAATGCTGCCGGGATGGCAATCAACAGTGACCATTCGTGGCTGTTGGGCAGCAGTTGCTGCACCACGTAGGTGGTGTAGGCGCCGAGCATGATCAGTTCGCCGTGGGCCATGTTAATCACGCCCATCACCCCGAAGGTGATGGCCAGGCCGATGGCCGCCAGCAGGAGTACCGAGCCGAGGCTCAGGCCGAAGAACACTGTGTCAGCGGTCTGGAACGTGCTGATGCGGGCATCGATCTTTTTCAGGGCCTGTTCCAGTGCGCGGGTTTCTGACGCGTTGTCGGTAACGCTCAGGCGGCTGTTGAGACTGTTCTTCACTTCTGGATGCAGGTTCCCGGACAGGGCATCGATGGCATTCAGGCGTGCGGTCAGGTCGTCGCTTTGCAGGGCGGCAATGTTGAGAGCGGTCTCAATTTGATCGAGTACCCGCTGGCTGGATTCCTGCTCCCGGCGCTCACCAAGGGCAGTGAGCATTTCCGGGTCATCATTGCCGATCAGCTGGCCAGCGGCCTGATAGCGAACATCACTGTCCGGGTCGTTCAGACCGGACAGGGCCAGCTGGTTGTTGATCACGGTACGCAGGCGATTGTTGATTACCACCGGGCGCGCCGCCCGGCTGTCCACGTGCCCCACTACCTCTTCGGTCGTCGGGTCGCGCAGTTCCCACTGGCCGTCCTGTTTTTCCCCCAGGGCGATGGTGTCGTCCTTGCGGTTGTGGACCAGCTCCCGGTTCATCAGTGCATTCAGCAGTGGAATGACTCGCGGATTGTTCTGGTTGGCCAGCTGACGGATGGCCGCTTCTTTATCGTCGAAGCTGCGGCTGGTCAACTGATCGAGAATCTCGTTGATGGTGGGTGGTGCGACGACGCGGTTCGACTCGTCGGCGTCCATCATGTCGGTGCCTGAGTTCAGGCCTTGCTCGGTCTGGGGTGGCACTGTTGTGTCTTGCAGCGCCTGTTCTGCCCAGCTCACACAGGTCAACAACATGACAAGCATGGCGACCAGCGTTTGGCTGAAACGGTAACCCATGACGGCCTCCTTACAGAGCGTCAGATTTGCGTTAAATAAAAAGCGTACTTTTTTATAAGGTGGCACCGGGAGTGACCCCGGTGCCGTTTTCTTTTGTGGTGTTACTCGGCAGCAGCGCCGCCACAGCTCTTGGTTTTGGTGTTGTAGTTGCCGCACTTGACTGGTGCGGTCCAGTCGGAGATCAGGTCCTTGGAGCCCGGCAGGTAGTCAGACCAGGCATCACCTTTCACCAGACCGTCGGTTTCCCAGACCACAGCGAACTGGCCGTCATCCTGGATTTCACCGATCAGTACCGGCTTGGACAAATGGTGGTTGGCGTTCATCACGGCCATGCCGCCGGTCAGGTTCGGGGTCTCGATGCCGATCATGGCGTCAGCCACTTTGTCGGTATCGGTGGACTTGGCTTTCTCTACCGCTTTCACCCACATGTTGAAACCAATGTAGGTCGCTTCCATGGGGTCGTTGGTGACGCGCTTGTCGTCGCCAGTGAAGGCATGCCACTGCTCGATGAACTTCTCGTTGCTGTCGTTGTAAACGCTCTGGAAGTAGTTCCAGGCGGCCAGGTGACCTACCAGCGGGCCAGTGTCGATGCCGGACAGCTCTTCTTCACCCACGGAGAAGGCGACTACCGGGATGTCTTCTGCGCTAACGCCCTGGTTGCCCAGCTCTTTGTAGAACGGCACGTTGGCATCACCGTTGATGGTGGAAACCACAGCGGTCTTCTTGCCTTGGCTGCCGAAGCTCTTGATGTCGCTGACGATGGACTGCCAGTCGGAATGACCGAACGGGGTGTAGTTGATCATGATGTCGTCGGCGGCTACCCCTTTGGCCTTCAGGTAGGCTTCGAGGATCTTGTTGGTGGTACGCGGGTAAACGTAGTCAGTACCGGCCAGCACGAAGCGTTTCACGCCCAGATCATTGATCAGGTAGTCCACTGCCGGGATGGCCTGCTGGTTCGGCGCTGCACCGGTGTAGAACACATTCTTGGAGGATTCTTCGCCTTCATACTGAACCGGGTAGAACAGCAGCCCGTTCAGTTCTTCGACCACCGGCAGGACCGATTTACGGGACACCGAGGTCCAGCAGCCGAAGATCACATCCACGCCTTCCTTGGTGATCAGCTCGCGGGTCTTTTCTGCGAACAGCGGCCAGTTGGAAGCCGGGTCAACCACTACGGGCTCCAGCTTCTTGCCCATCACACCACCTTTCTTGTTCTGCTCTTCGATCATCATCAGAACGGTGTCTTTCAATGTGGATTCACTGATCGCCATGGTGCCGGACAGGGAGTGAAGTACCCCGACCTTGATGGTGTCGGCAGCCATCACCGCGCCACTGTAGACAATGGCCGAGGAGGCGATAACGCCGGCGGCCAGTTTTTTCATGGATTGTGAAAAACTCATGGTGTTTCCCCTTGCGTTTGAAGTTGGTTTATCCATTTCCTGTAGTCCCCGGACCGAGTCGATCCAAGCAAAGCAACCTTCACTCGTCATGAGCGATGGTGGTATCCCCCCGAGGTACGCTGTTGTTGTCGACCGCCTGCAACTGACTGCGTGCATTGGCCTCGTGCAGCATGTGCACGGTGATTTTTCGTACTTCGTTTCGGGATTCTTCGATGTGGGCACGCAGTAGCATCTGCGCTTGCTCCACCCGGCGGTGCAGGATCGCATCCAGCACTGCCGCATGTTCTTCATAGGTGGCTTCCACGCGTGGTGGCTTGGTGAAATCCAGCCGCCGGATAATGCGTAGCCGCTCGGTCAGATCCTGGTGAATGCGCGCCATTTCCTGGTTACCTGCGGCTTCCACCAGTTGTTCATGAAAACGCTCGTCCATGCCGCTGACGGTGGGGCCGTGATCGAGCCGGTCGGCCGGGTCCACGCACCACAGGTTGACCAGTTCATCGAGGGTGTTCTGTTCCTGTTGCTCGCAGAGTTTGCGCACCGCTGCGCATTCAAGAATGGTGCGCACGTCATAGAGCTCTTCGAAGTATTTGAAGTCGAAGGGTTTGACCTGCCAGCCGCTGCGGTACAACACATCCACGTAGGATTCCCGTTGCAGCCGGAACAGGGCTTCACGCACCGGGGTGCGGGAGGCGCCCATCCGCTCAGCAACTTCGTTTTCACTGAACCGGTCGCCGGGCATCAGGCGAAAATCAAAAATGTCCTGCTTGAGTTGCAGGTAGATGCGCTCAGCCAGGTTTTCGCTTTTACGGGCGGTGCGTGCGTTCATCATGGCCTCCTCAGGCAACCGCCTCGGTATCGATCACCAGTACTGGATCGCCGGCATTGATGATGGCGCCGGGCTGGCAATGCAGGCCGGTAACCTTGCCGCTGGCATTGGCGAGGATTTCGAATTCCATCTTCATCGCTTCCACCACCACCACCGGTTGCCCTTCGGTGACCTGGGCTCCTTCGTCCACCAGCAGCTTCCAGACATTGCCGCTGATTTCCGCGCTGATCAGGTGCCCGTTGACTTCGCCAATGTCCGTTTTGCTACCGAGCATGGCGGAGGCGATGGCGGCGTCTTCGTTCTGCCAGCGCGCCACTTCCTCACGGTAGGCGGCATCCCGTTGCTCGGTGAAGCGGGCAATGCTGTCGGCATTGTCGGCGAGGAACTGGCGATGTTCGGCAAGACTGAAGGGTTCTTCGGTGATGTCGATCTGCAGATGCCCATGGCGGAAAGCGTCTCGCATTTCGTCGAGTTGCGCTTCGCTGACCGGGTAATAACGGACCTGATCAAAGAACTTGAGCAGCCAGGGTTCGTCGTTGGCGAATTGCGGATTTTTCAGGTGTTTGTTCCAGATCGGCAGGGTGCGGCCCACCAGCTGGTAACCACCCGGGGAGTCCATGCCGTAGATGCACATGTACACCCCGCCGATGCCCACGGTGCCTTCGGCGGTGTAGGTGCGTGCCGGGTTGTACTTGGAGGTCATCAGACGATGGCGTGGATCAATGGGCACGGCACAGGGGGCGCCCAGATACACGTCGCCCAGCCCCATCACCAGATAGCTGGCGTTGAACAGGGTGTCGCGAACCTGATCGATGGAATCGAGACCGTTGATACGACGAATGAATTCCACATTGTTGGGCAGCCAGGGCGCTTCGCTGCGAATGGTTTCCTGATAGCGGGTCACCGCATCCAGGGTGGCGCTGTCTTCGAATGCCATGGGCAGGTGCAACACCCGCGAGGTGACCACCATGTCATCCATGCTGCCGAGGCGGTTTTCCCGCTCCAGCAAGGTGTTGACCAGGTCTCTCTGGGTAATCAGGCGGGAGTCGTAATGCACCTGCAGGCTGCGCACCCCCGGGGACAATTCCAGGATGCCTGACACCGGTGTCGCCTTGAGGTTTTCCATCAGGGCGTGGACACGCATGCGCAGGGCCAGATCGAGCACGTTGTCGCCGTATTCGATCAGGATGTACTTGTCGCCGGCTTGCCGATAGACAATGCGAGGCGCATCCCCGTCGGCGTCTTGTTCCGCCAGCATGGTGTGCGAGGTAAAGGCATGGTCTTCGGAGCTCACCTGGGGATGAATCACCGGGATGCAGCCAAGGTTGTCGATGGAGGCATCCTGGGCTTCCTCCATGGCTCTGGCTTCGGCAAAGCTGATGGGCGAAAAGCGAATGCTGTCGCCGGGTTTCAGCTGGCCCACTTTCCACAGTTCGGCCTTGGCAATGGTGACCGGACAGACAAACCCGCCGAGGCTGGGGCCATCCTTGGTAAGAATGACGGGGAAATCCCCGGTGAAGTTAATGGAGCCGATGGCGTATTCGTTGTCGTGGACATTGGAGGGATGCAGCCCGGCCTCACCACCGTCAGTCCGGGTCCAGCTGGGCTTGGGGCCGACCAGGCGAATGCCGAGGCGATTGGAGTTGTAGTGCACCTGCCAGTCTGCAGCAAAGAACTCGTCGATGGCGTCTTGGGTAAAAAAGTCGGGGGCACCGTGGGGGCCGTAGAGTACCTTGATGTCCCACTGCTGCGGGTAGTCCGGAATCAGTGAGACTTCCGCACCGTGAGGCTCGGCCACTGGCGCCGGGGTGGGGCAACCTGCGAGCCGAGGTTGGCAGATGGAGAGGACGTCTCCCTTGCGCAGGGTGCGTCCTCCGTGGCCGCCAAACTGACCCAGGACAAAGGTGGATTTGCTGCCGAGATAATCGGGTACATCAATGCCGTTGCGAATGGCGATGTAGCTGCGGCAGCCAGAGGTGACCTTGCCGGTGGTCAGGGTTTGCCCGGCGTTGACCGTGATTGGCTGCCACAGGGCAACGGGCTGGCCGTCCAGTTGGGCCTCGCAGTCTGCGCCGGTCAGGGCAATCACGGTGTCACAATGAAAGGTCAGTGAGGGGCCGCACAGGGTCGCTTCCAGTCCTGCTGCGGAGGGATGGTTGCCGACGATGCGGTTGGCCAGCCGAAAAGCAAAATCGTCCATGGGGCCGGAAGGCGGAACGCCGATATCCCAGTAGCCGTCACGGCCGGGGTAATCCTGCACCGTGGTGTAGGTGCCGGGGTCCTCAATTTCGAACGCGGTCGGGGCGTAGTGGAAGGTTTCCAGGTAACGGGTGGAGACCTTGCCGGCGATCACGTTTTCGTCGCGCAGGATCTGGCGCAGGTAATCCAGGTTGGTGGCGATACCGGACAGTCGGGTGTGTGCCAGTGCATCCTGCATTTTAGCCAGTGCATCAGTGCGGTCGGCACCGTGCACGATTACCTTGGCAATCATCGGGTCGTAGTGCGGGCTGACCACGGTGCCGGTGTCGACCCAGCCGTCCAGTCGAATGTTGTCCGGGAAAAAGACTTCGGTCAGTTCACCGGGGCTGGGCTGGAAATCTTTCAGGGCGTCTTCTGCGTAGATACGCACTTCCATGGAGGCGCCCTGGCTGATGTAGCTTTCGTTTAGCGGGGGGCGTTGGCCGCCCGCCAGTTCCACCATCCACTGCACCAGGTCCACGTTGAAGACGGATTCGGTGACGCCATGCTCCACCTGCAAGCGGGTGTTCACTTCCAGGAAATAGAATTCGTCGCGCTCGTCGTCATAGATGTATTCCACGGTGCCCGCGGAGCGATACTTAACGGACTGACCGAGTCGTACGGCGCTGGCATGAAGTTTTTCGCGGGTGGCCTGGGGAAGATTGGGGGCGGGGGTTTCTTCTACCACTTTCTGGTTGCGCCGTTGCAGGGAGCACTCGCGTTCCCCCAGCGCCAACACGGTGCCTTCGCCGTCGCCAAAAATCTGTACTTCCACATGGCGCGCCCGGGCCACAAAGCGCTCGATGAATACCCCGCTATCGGAGAAAAAACTTTCGCCAAGGCGTTTCACGGATTCATAGGCGCAGACCAGTTCGGCCTCGTTGTTGCACCGTGACAGACCGATACCGCCGCCGCCGGCGGTGCTCTTCAGCATGACCGGGTAGCCGATATCGCTGGCCGCCTGTCTGGCCTCATCCAGGCTTTGCAGCAGGTCGGTGCCGGGGGCCAGAGGCACTCCGGCTTTTTCTGCCAGGGCACGGGCTTCATGCTTGAGCCCGAAGTTGCGAAGCTGGGCCGGGGTCGGGCCGGCGAACGCGATGCCGTTGGCTTCACAGGCTTCGGCGAACTCGGCATTTTCTGACAGGAAGCCGTAGCCGGGGATGATCGCATCGGCACCAGTATCGAGGGCCGCTTTCAGAATCAGGTCGGTTTTCAGGTAGCTCTCTGCGGCGGTTTGACCGCCCAGCGCCACCGCTTCATCGGCGGCGCTGACGTGCTGACTGTTGCGGTCCGCGTCGGAATAGACGGCTACGGAGGCAATGCCCATCTGCTTCAGGGTACGGCAAATTCGTACGGCGATTTCACCCCGATTGGCGATCAGCACTTTCTTCAACATCAAAGAGCTCCCTCTTGTTTCAGTTTGGCAATGTAGTTTCTCCAGCCTCCCAGCGCGGTAATGTCGGTGGCGTCATCGATGGCCCACGGTTCACAGATAAAGCCTTTTACCCAGCGGCCATCGACGGTTTCCAGGCTGCCAATGCCGAGCGGTGCCGGTATCAGCCCGACAAAACTGCCGAAGTGTTCGACGGGCATTTGCCACAGTTCGATGGGAATGCTGTCGCCGCCGTCTTTCGGGTTACGGATCAGCCCGGGTTTGGGGGGCACGGTGTTGGCTAGGGCATACAGCCGGTAGCGGGGTGCGGTATGGGTGGCTTCCAGCAGCACGGCGTTGCGTTCGGTGAGCTGGCTGTTAAGGGGCATGCCGGTGAGATGGGCACCGACCACTGCCACAGTAATGAAATCACTGCCGTCATTGTTGGCGGCGCGGTGGGCGGGGGCGGGTAATGCCTGACCGGTAGCGCCGGCTTGCCAGGGCTGATGTTGCTGCCAGCGGCGGCCGAATTCTGCCAGGGCATGGTCCTGCCAGGCGTCGCCAACGAGAGTCACGCCGGCGGGCAGACCGTCAGCCCGGAATCCACCGGGCAGGGCCAGCGCGCACAGGTCCAGTAGATTCACAAAATTGGTCCAGGTGCCAAGCTGGCTGTTCAGGGTAATGGGGTCATCACTGACTGCTGCCCGGGTATAGATGCCCGGTGTGGTCGGCAGCAGCAGGGCATCTACCTGGGACAGCAAGGCGTCGGCTTCGCGTTTCAGTTCGGCCAGCTGGTATTGGGCCCGGAAGCTGTCGGCAGCCTTCAGGTCGGCGGCGGGCTCAAGGATGTTGCGGATCACAGGCAGGACGGCGTCTGGCTGAGTCTGCAGCAGTGACTCTGTGACGGTGAAGCGTTCAGCCACCCACGGCCCCTGGTAAAGCAGCGCTGCCGCATCTTCCAGCACCATGGTATCCAGCGGCACCAGATCGGCTATGGCCTGAATACTTTCCAGCTGTTGTTCCCACAGGGCTTTGGCCTGCGCGTCACCGAACCAGGGCAAGACGTTGGGAATGCCCAGTTTCGGCCGCGCCGGCAATCCGCTGGCTTGCCGTGCCGGAGCTGGACGGCTGTAGGCATCGTGTTCATCGAATTGCCCGGCAATCTCGTAGATGGTCTGCGCGTCATCGACATTCAGGGCAAAGACGCTTACGCAATCGAGTGTCCGGCAGGCGGGAACAACCCCTTTGGTGCTGATGGCGCCACGGGTGGGTTTTAGCCCCACCGTATTGGTGAACGATGCCGGGACGCGGCCAGAACCGGCGGTGTCGGTACCCAGGGCGAAAGGTACCAGTCCCAGGCTTACGGCTGTGCCGGAGCCGGAACTGGAGCCGCCACTGACATAGTCCGGGTTGAACGGATTGGGGACTTCACCATAGGGCGAGCGGACGCCCACCAGGCCGGTGGCGAACTGGTCCAGATTGGTCTTGCCTACCACGATGGCGCCGGCCTCGCGTAGCAGGCGCACAACGGTGGCGTCTTCTTCGGGGGTGTAGGCAAACGCGGGGCAGGCTGCGGTAGTCGGAATGCCCGCCACATCAATATTGTCTTTCACCGCAAAGGGAATGCCATACAGGGGCAGGGAGGGATCGGTGAGGGCGCCGGCCTGGGCAACCAGGGAAGACTCGTCCAGCAGATGAATCCACAGGGCGCGCTCGCTGTCATGCAGATGCATCGCCAGTTGTTTCATGGCCTGCACCGGGGTGAGGTCCCCGCTGCGGTAGGCCGCCTGCCATTGTTGGAGAGTCCAGCCGATCATTTCGTTAGCACACCTGTTTGTATACAAGTTGGTATGCGTTCTTGTGCAAGGCGAGTGCCAGATGCGGCGGTCGTTGGTAATTGTCTGTTTTTACAATAGTTAATGGGGGTGGGATTGAGTACGGCGGTGGCCTCTGCCAATACTGGGTGCGCCAACATGAAGCGGTTGCGCTGAATCGGTGCAGCCCGGGTGGGCCGGCGTCTGGCATCAGCAATGCCGATGGCAGGGACAGCAAGGATCTATTTCCGCAACGTTGGCGGCTTTGCCATTGTGGTTACGGGGTATTCACTGATTTCCCCAGTGGAGGAAAGCGATGTCACAACGAGCGTTGGTGGTAGAAGGTGGTGCCATGCGCGGCATTTTTGCGGCGGGGGTGCTGGATGCGTTTCTGGAAAAGGATTATCGGGATTTCGATTTTGCAGTGGGGGTGTCGGCCGGCTCCACCAATCTGATCGGGTACCTTGCCGGTGATCTGGGACGCAGCCGAAGAATCATTACCGACCATGCTTGCCGTCCCGATTTTATTAACTGGCAGCGGTTCATGAGCGGGGGGCATCTATGTGATGTGCACTGGTTATGGCATCAGTCTCGCCTCGAGGTGCCCTTGCATCTGGAGCAGCACTGGCAGGGCCGAGTGCCTCTGTGGGTGGTGGCTACGTCGGTGGAAGATGGCACCCCCCGTTATTTCCAGGCCAGCCCCGACAACCTGGACGACATCATGACTGCGTCCTGTTCCATCCCCTTTGCCTATCGGGCGTTTCCGGAAGTGGCCGGGCAGCCCATGACCGATGGCGGTCTGGCGGATTCCATTCCGGTGCAATGGGCCTACGAGCAAGGGGCGCGGGATATTACGGTGGTGCTGTCCCGGCATCAGGGATATCGCAAGAAACCCAGCGCTCTGACGCCGCTGATCAAACCGTGGGTAAAAGATATGCCTGCCCTGTACGACGCCATGGTCAAACGCACTGACGTTTACAATGCCTCGCTGGCGTTTATTGCCAACCCACCGGCGGACTGCCGGATCACTGTGATTGCACCGGATGAACATTTCCCGGTGAACCGTCTGACGACCAATGCCCGGAAACTGGAACAGGGCTATCAGCAGGGGCACTGGGCCGGGTTGCAGGCCCTGGGGGTGGAGATACCGTCTGCATCCAGCGGTTAATGCGGCGCCCACAAGGGGGGATGGCCTGACAAGGCAAGAAAGCGTGTCCTGTCAGGCCTGGAGAGATGTTGATGGCGACTACGAGGCGTCTTTCTCTTCGCAGTGCCACACCCATGCATCGAGCTCGATGTGTTCGATACCGCGGAACTGGCTTTCCATCATGAATTCACGGCGGTCTTTTACCACGCCACGGTTGCCGTCGGCTTTTTTAATCGCCTTGCGCAGTTTTTTCTTCACGTTGTTGTCGATGGTTTCGTCGCTGAACAGCATGCCCTGCATCTTGCTGCCGGACGATACCGACACCTCGCCCCTTTCTTCGCAACCCTGAGGCGCGTCACGAAGAATCAGGATGTCATCGGCTCTGGCAAGCAGGCTGGTGGCCGTCAGCAGAAAGATCAAGGTAAGGCGCATTTCAGGCTATTCCGTTGTTGTTATGGCTGGCAGGCCTGGCGCGCTTTGGCCACATTTTCCTGCAAGTGCCTTGGGTTGATGGTGCCGGCAATGATACTGCTGACACCAGCGGTGCCAAGGATCTGGTTCAGGCTTTCCTGCACCGGGTCCGCAATATTGTCATCCAGATGGCCACTGGCAAAGGCTTTCTTGATCAGGATGCCTTTCAGGTCGGCGGCGGCCTGCTCAATGACCGGTACTTCGTCGTGATGGCTCAGGTTGTAAGTGACCATGGCGATGTCGGCATGCTGCAGGGTGGCGAGGCCCCCTTCCACGGTTTTGGTGGACATGCCAGTGGCGCGAATCAGACCCGCCTTTTTGAGATCGTTGAGGGCATCCAGGGTCCCTTGCTCGATGATGGCCAGGTCATTGCCATCTGAATGTACCAGCACACAATCGAGATAATCGGTTTTCAATCGTGTCAGGCTGCGTTCCACCGAGCGGCGAACATGCTCGGGGGAAAAATCAAAATGGCTGGCACCGCTGTCGTTATCAAATTCCTCGCCCACTTTGGTGACGATGATCCATTCTTGTCGCTGGCTCATGAGCTGGCCGAGTCGTTGTTCGCTGTGGCCATAGGCGGGGGCGGTGTCGATCAGGTTGATCCCCAGATCGCGTGCCTGGGCCAGCAGTTCGACGACGGCGCGATCATCGGGGATGGTGAAGCCGTTGGGGTATTTCACGCCCTTGTCGCGGCCAATTTTTACCGTACCCAGTCCCAGGGCGCTGACGGTCAAACCGGTGTTGCCCAGCGGGCGCATGAAAGACATGAAAGCTCCTTAGCGGCAAGCTACAAGCTTCAAGCTGCAAGGCGCGGTTTAGGTCATCTGATCTGGCTGGCCGTGCCCGCGACCGCTATAAGCAACAAGCGCGGAGCAATAACCTGTCAGATCCAGAGAGCACTGCCTCGTGTTGTAGCTTGAAGCTTGTAGCTTGCTACTGAATATTTAAAAACACCTATGCCAGTACGGCACGCCCATGGGCGCCTGTTTCAGTTCCGCTGGCAGCATCATTGGTTCGCCCGGTTGCAGGCCATGCTCTTCCACCAGCGCCATGACTCTGTCACCCAGGTCCGGGGCCAGGGTCAGTTTGGTGGGCCAGCTGATGATCAGGTTCTGGTCGCGACGGGCATAGGCGCTGTCCGGCTTTACCAGTGTCTGTTGCTTCGGTTCGGCGCGCACTACATCCAGCGTGGCCAGTTGCGCCTGACTGAAATCCAGCCAGGGGAAGCGCTTTTTCAATTCTGCCTGGCCTGCGGCCAATTGTTCGGCATCCGTGCGCTGCACGCCCTGCTCAGCCAGATCGCCCCCCAGGTACCACACCACCTTGCCATCCGGGCAATCGTGGGTGGTCACGGTCAGTACCGGTTTGTTGCTGGTGCCCACACAGTGGGCATACAAGCGGTGGCCCAGGTCATGCTTGACGAGCACCATTTTTAGCGGCCGCAATTGGCTGTCTTCCTGCTCGAGCAAATGGGCCTTGTGAGCTTGCTCCAACAGGGCCGGGTTGCCATTGCCTGCAGCCAGAACGGTCATGGCCGGCTCGATTCGCAGGCCGTTGACGGTGGCGCAGGCCAAGCCGGCATCGTTCCAGGTCAGGGTGTCGTGCTGCGGATCAAACGCCAGCAGTCGATGGCGGACCGGGGCGGCCAGCGTCGCAATCAGGGATTCGGTATTGATGACCAGATCGTCCAGCGAATAGACGTTGCCCTTGAAGGCCTTGTCGGCAAGTGCAGAGGGATAATTTGCCCGCGACAGTTTTTCAATACGGCCCCGCAGCATCTTGCTGGCGAAGAAATTGGTCATCCGCGATGCCACCGAACCACTGGACCACATGTGCTGGGTGTCGCTGAGCACGCTAAGGTCGCGCAGGTCCACTGGGTCGTTGCCTGCCATGGCGGCACGCCAGCGATCAGGCATCTCGGCGATGGATTCCGATTCGCTGGAAAGGCTGCCGCCCAGGGCGTATTTCAGCCCGCCGTGAATAATGCCCTGGCTGGCCAGTGTCTGATCGCCCCCCAGGGTATGGCTTTCCAGCAGCAGGCATTGATAGCCGGCCGCATTGAGCCGGTTGATCAGCCACAGCCCGGCGATGCCACCACCGAGGATGAGAATGTCGGGTTTCAGTGTGGATTTGCTCATGGCACACCATCTGACAAAGGTGGGGCTATGCTAGCATAGACGGGTCGGGCGTCAGACGTCCGGCGTCCGATGTCAGACACAAGAAGCCCTATGCGAACCTTTTATTCTCTTCTCTGGTATTTGCTTCTGCCTTTCCTGTTCCTGCGACTCTGGCTGCGTGGGCGCAAGGCGCCAGCGTATCGACAGCGCTGGAAAGAGCGAATGGCCTGGGGCTATCGGCCGGGTACCCTGCGGCGCTCTTTGTGGGTTCATGCGGTGTCGGTGGGGGAGACCCTGGCGGCAGCGCCGTTGATTGAGCGGTTGCTGGCCGATCATCCGCAGACACCGCTACTGGTTACCACCACGACGCCAACCGGGTCGGAGCGGGTGAAAGCCCTGTTCGGCGACCGGGTAACCCATGTCTATTGTCCCTGGGAGGTGCCTTCCGCCCTGAAGCGCTTTTTCCGGGCGTTTGATCCCCAGCTGGTGGTGGTACTGGAAACCGAGCTCTGGCCGAATCTTTGTGCCGAGACAAAGCGTCATGGGGCAAGGCTGATGCTGATGAACGGGCGTTTGTCTGAAAACAGTTTTCGCGGCTACCGCAAGCTGCCACGGCTGGTGCGGCCGATGATGGCACAGTTCGATGTGCTCGCAGTGCAGACGCCGGTGGAGGCCGAGCGTTACGTGGCGTTAGGTGCCTGGCCGGAGCGTGTCCATGCCATTGGCAGTGTGAAGTTCGACATGACCCTCGATGAGCCGGTGCGTCAAAAAGCAGCCGCACTGCGGGCCGACATTGGCGCGCGGCCGGTGTGGATCGCCGCCAGTACGCATCCCGGTGAAGATGAGCAGGTGCTGGCGGCCCACCGCGATGTCATGGCCCGCCATGATGATGCGTTGCTGGTGCTGGTACCGCGTCACCCTGAGCGCTTTGATGATGTGGCATCGCTGGTGCGCCAGCAGCAGATGACGGTGGCCCGGCGTAGCGCCGCTGAGCCGCCTGCGCAGGCACAGGTGTATCTGGCGGATACCATGGGGGAATTGCTGATGTTGTTTGGCGCCGCCGATCTGGCCTTTGTGGGGGGCTCTCTGGTGCCGGTGGGCGGGCACAACCTGCTGGAGCCGGCGGCCTGGCAAAAACCGGTACTCACCGGCCCGCACCTGCATAACTTTACCGCCATCTCGCAGCTGCTGGACGAGGCCGGCGGGCTTTCGATGGTGAACGATGCCGGCGCACTGGCAACGACCCTGCTGGCACTGTTTGACGATGCGGCGCGGTGCCGGGCGCAAGGTGAGGCGGCGGCGGGAGTGGTTGAGGCTAATCGTGGTGCGTTGGAGAAGGGGCTGACGTTGATCAGTGAACAGTTAACAGTGAACAGTTAACAGCGCACGGTTGGGGGTGGTTGGGGTCTGCAGGGTGTTTGGCCGCGTTCAGGGTTTGGGTGAGGATTGTGGTTGATCGCTTGCAGGCAAGCTCCCACAGCAAG
>NZ_AQOQ01000017.1:0-79469 GCF_002888555.1 Alcanivorax sp. MD8A
CAGACGTCCGACCTCAGACGTCCGACCCTCAATCAATCTTTCGCTCGTGCTTCCAGCATGGCCACCGCAGGCAGCACCTTGCCTTCCACAAACTCCAGGAAGGCTCCGCCACCGGTGGAGATATAGCTGATTTTTTCGCTGATACCGTACTTGTCCACGGCGGCCAGGGTGTCACCCCCGCCAGCGATGGAGAACGCATCGGAGTCGGCAATGGCTTCCGCCATTTCGCGGGTGCCCTCACCAAACTGATCAAACTCGAACACGCCCACCGGGCCATTCCAGATAATGGTTTTGGCTTCTTTCATCAGCGCCGCCACGATGTGGGCCGTCTGCGGGCCAATGTCGAGAATCATGTCATCGTCGGCCACGTCTTCCACTTTCTTCGTGACCGCTTCTGCAGACTCGGCAAATTCCTTGGCGGTGACCACGTCCACCGGGATTGGGATATGCACCTTGTCGGCAATATTTTTGGCCGCGGGAATCAGGTCCGCTTCATACAGGGACTTGCCCACCGGATGCCCGGCAGCCGCCAGGAAGGTATTGGCGATACCGCCACCCACCACCAGCTGGTCGACCTTGTCAGACAGGGCCTCCAGCACTTCCAGCTTGGTGGACACCTTGGAACCACCGACGATGGCCACCAGGGGTTTTTCCGGATTCTGCAAGGCCTTACCCAGTGCATCCAGTTCGTTGGCCAGCAGCGGGCCCGCGCAGGCCACCGGAGCGAATTTACCCACCCCGTGGGTGGACGCCTGGGCACGGTGCGCCGTGCCAAACGCATCCATCACATAGATATCACACAGTGCCGCCATTTTTTGTGACAGCGCTTCATCGTCTTTCTTTTCGCCCTTGTTGAAGCGAACGTTCTCGCACAGCACGACCTGGCCGGCATCCACCTCAAGGCCGTCCAGCCAGTCCTTCACCAGCGGCACGTCACGGCCGAGCAGCGAACCCAGGTGATCCGCCACCGGCTGCAAGGAAAACTCCTCGGCGTACTCGCCCTCGGTGGGACGGCCCAGATGGGACATCAGCATCACCTTGGCTCCCGCCTTGAGGGCATGCTCAATGGTCGGCAGAGAGGCACGGATACGAGCATCGCTGGTGACCTTGCCGTCTTTCACCGGCACGTTCAGGTCTTCACGGATCAGAACGCGTTTGCCTGCCAGATCCAGGTCGGTCATGCGCTTGAAGTTCATGGTCTTGCTACCTCGTTTGGAACCATCCGCTGAGGATGATGCTGTCGTCTCGGTTTACAGATTCTTGCAAGCGTCAGTCATCCGACGCTTGTTCGGCCATGTCCGCCACCCAGTCCAGCAGGCGGTTGGCATAGCCCCATTCGTTGTCGTACCAGGCCACCACCTGCACCATGTCGCCCTGCACCCGGGTCTGGGTGACATCGACAATGGCGGATTCCGGGCGGTGGTTGAAATCCACGCTGACCAGCGGGGCGTCATTGTAGCCAATCAGACCACCAGACGCTGTTGCCTGTTGGTGTAACCACTGGTTGAGACTGTCTTCGCCCGGAGTCTGTTCCAGTCGCAACGTCAACTCCACCATGGCCACGTTAAGGGTGGGCACACGGATGGAGCCGCCACTGATCTTGCCTTCCAGCTGCGGCAGCACCTGCTGCACCGCGCCGATGGCGCTGCTGGTGGTCGGCACGATGTTCTGTGCCCCGGCCCGGCCCCGGCGTGGATCCCGGTGGACATGGTCCAGCAGGGTCTGGTCCGAGGTGTAGGCATGGATTTCCTTCATCAGCACTTGCTGAATCCCGAAGCTTGCATCCAGCCGTGCCAGCAGGGGAGCAATGCAATGGGTGGTGCAGGAACCCGCAGACATCACCTTGTGATCGGCCGCCACCGTCTCATGGTTGACCCCATAGACCACCACCTGATCGGCTTGATCAAACGGCACGGCGCCAATAATCACTTTCTTCGCCCCCGCGTCCAGGTGCCGCGATGCGCCGGCATGGCTGCGAAAATGGCCGGAGCATTCCAGCACCAGATCCACCTCCATCTCGGCCCACGGCAACTGTTCCGGCTTGGGCTGCTCCAGCAGGCGCGGCGCTTGCTGGCCAATGCGCAGCATGCCTTCGATCAGTTCCGCCGGCTCCGCCAGACGTCCGTGGGTGGTGTCGTAGCGGGTCAGGTAGAGCAGATCTTCCGGCCGCCCCTTGTCGTTGATCGCCACCAGGCTGAACGGCGCCTGCCACCCCGCCCCCTCGCGCTCGGCGAGGGCACGAACAAAGGAACGACCGATACGGCCGTAGCCGTTGATGGCAATCCTCATAGCAGCCTGACGTCCGCCACCCGACCCGTTTCTATCAAAGCAAGGACTCCACAGCACCCTGCACCGCTTCGGCGGTGATGCCAAAGTGCTTGAACAAATCACCGGCCGGTGCAGAAGCGCCGAAGCTGGTCATGCCGACCACCTTGCCGTCCAGGCCTACAAAGCGATACCAGTAATCGGCTATGGCCGCTTCGACCGCTACACGGGCGCGCACGGAAGACGGCAGTACGCTTTCCTGATAGGCCGCGTCCTGTGCCAGAAACTCTTCCACGCAGGGCATGGACACCACACGAATGTTCTTGCCCGCCAGCGCTTCGGCCGCTTTCACTGCCAGCTCAACCTCGGAGCCGGTGGCGATGATGATCGCATCGGGGGTGCCTTCGCCGGTCTGCAGCAGGGTATAGCCCCCCTTCTCGATCGCGGCCAGCTGCTCACTGCCACGCGCCATGCAGGGCAACCCCTGACGGGAGAAAATCAGGGAAGAGGGACCGTCCTGACGGAGGATCGCTTTCTTCCAGGACACGGCAGACTCCACCGTGTCACAGGGACGCCAGGTGCGCATATTCGGCGTCAGGCGCAGGTTGGCAATCTGTTCGATGGGCTGGTGAGTCGGACCATCTTCACCCAAACCAATGGAATCGTGGGTGTACACCAGAATGTTCGGCTGGTGCATCAGTGCGGCCATACGTACGGCATTCCGGGCGTATTCCATAAACACCAGGAAGGTCCCGCCGTAAGGGCGCAGGCCGCCGTGCAGGCACAGGCCGTTCTGCACTGCGGTCATGCCGAATTCACGCACACCGTAGTGAATGTAATTGCCGCTGGCATCTTCGGCGCTTACCGGCTTGCAGCCTTTCCACAGGGTATTGTTGGAGCCGGCCAGGTCGGCAGAGCCACCGGCCAGTTCCGGCAACAGCGGGCCGAAAGCATCCAGGGCATTCTGGCTGGCCTTACGGGTGGCCACTTTTTCGCCCTTTTCCTGACACTCGCGGATATAGGCATCGGCCTGCTCGGCAAAATCCGCCGGCAGCTCGCCCGCCTGACGGCGCAGGAATTCAGCGGCCAGCTCTGGATATGCGGCTTTATACGCCTCGAAGCGCTGCTGCCACTCGCCTTGCGCTGCCGCACCGGTATCGCTGGCATCCCAGGCCTGCTTGATGTCTGCAGGAATCTCGAACGGCCCGTGCTGCCAGCCCAGCTCCTTGCGGGTCAGGGCGATTTCGTCGTCACCCAGCGCGGCACCGTGAGACTCTTCCTTACCTTGCTTGTTGGGGCTACCAAAACCAATGATGGTCTTGCAGCAGATCAGGGTCGGCTGGTCGGTGTTGGCGCGGGCATTCTCGATGGCGACCTTCACCTCTTCAGCATTGTGGCCATCCACATTGGGGATCACCTGCCAGCCATAGGCACGGAAACGCTCCACGGTATCGTCGGTGAACCAGCCTTCCACTTCACCGTCGATGGAGATGCCATTGTCGTCGTAGAAGGCAATCAGCTTGCCCAGCCCCAGAGTGCCCGCCAGGGAGCAAGCCTCATGGGAAATGCCTTCCATCATGCAGCCGTCACCCAGGAAACAGTAGGTGTTGTGATCCACGATAGTGTGGCCGTCACGATTGAACTGACCGGCCAGCATCTTCTCGGCCAGCGCCATGCCCACGGCGTTGGCAATGCCCTGCCCCAGCGGACCAGTGGTGGTCTCGATACCTGGGGCATCGCCGTATTCCGGGTGACCGGCAGTGGGGCTGCCCAACTGACGAAAGTTCTTGATGTCCTCGATGCTGACCCCGTAACCAGACAGGTGCAGCAGGGAATACAGCAGCATGGAGCCGTGGCCATTGGACAGCACAAAGCGGTCACGATCGGCCCAGGTCGGGTCCTGCGGGTTGTGCTTCAGGAAACCGCGCCATAACACCTCGGCGATATCGGCCATCCCCATGGGGGCGCCGGGGTGGCCGGAGTTGGCTTTTTGAACCGCATCCATGCTCAGGGCACGGATGGCATTGGCGAGATCACGGCTGGCGGGGGCACTGGACATGCAGGGCTCCAAACTGACTGGTGGCTGAAAAGGGGCGCTATTGTCCCTCAAGGGCGGGTTACGGGCAAATGTGATGAAGGCGAACAGCCCCGGGGACCAGAGACCAGACCGGCACCTCGATCCCGCACACAAACCTATATCAATTTATTTTGATTTAGATATGAAATGCCGTAGACTCCGCTCCATGACTGCATTGGCCGCCACCCCTCCGGCACTGCCGGACATCACCGATCATCTGGCGGGCTTTCTCAAGGCCGCTGGCGATCCGTTGCGTCTGCAGGTTTTGCAGGTGCTGGGCCAGAGCAGTTTCGGCGTTCTGGAGCTGTGCGACATCATGGCCATGAAACAATCCGGCATGAGCCATCACCTGAAAGTGTTGGCCAGAGGCGGCCTGGTCGAAAAGCGGCGGGAAGGTAACTCCATTTTCTACCGCCGCCGCCTGCCCCAGGCGGAGAACGTAGAAGGCGCCATTCACAGCGCCTTGCTGGACGAACTGGATGATGGGGCTCTGGACGACGCCGTGGCTGCGCGTCTGGAGCAGGTCCAGCAGCAACGGGCCGAGCAGAGCCGGGCGTTTTTTGCCCGCCATGCGGAGCAGCATGACGCCCAGCAAGAGCTGATTGCCGATTACGAGCAATACGCCGAGCAGGCCTGCGAGCTGCTGTTGCGCGCCTGCCCCGAGGGCAAACGCGCTCTGGAGATCGGCCCCGGTGACGGCCGCTTTCTGTGCGAACTGGCCGGGCACTTTGAACAGGTAACGGGGCTGGACAATGCCCACGCCATGCTCGAACGTGCCCGCAAGACCGTCGCCAAACGGTCAAATGTGCAACTGATACTGGGTGACTGGCCCGATAGCGCTCGCACCCTGCCCACAGTGGATGCCGTGGTGCTGAACATGGTACTGCACCACCTGCCTGCCCCGGCCAGTGCCATTCGCGCCGCCTCACGGCAGCTGAATGATGGCGGCACCCTGCTGATCACCGACTTGTGTCATCACGATCAGCACTGGGCCCACGAAGCCTGTGGCGATTTCTGGCTCGGCTTCGAGGAAGCCGATCTGGTGGACTGGGCCGGCCGCGCAGGCTTGGCCTTACAGGAAAGTCAGTTCCTGGCACTGCGAAATGGGTTTCAGGTGCAAGTGAGAACATTCAAGCGCCTCGATTAGGGCACGAAGATTGTTCCAGGTGTTATTACTTGGAGAGGGGTCGGACATCTGACATAGAAAGTCAGGGGACGAAATCCAACCCGCTCTGTTTTTTAGCGTAAGACTTCTGACGTCCGACGTCAGACCAGCAACCAAGGAGCACTCCAGCAATGAGTGAATATTCCATCTTTACCTCCGAGTCCGTGTCCGAAGGCCATCCCGATAAAATGGCTGACCAGATCTCGGACGCCATTCTGGATGCCATCATCAAGGATGACCCCCAGGCACGCGTTGCCGTGGAAACCCTGGTGAAAACCGGCATGGCCGTTGTCGCCGGTGAAGTACGTACCAATACCTATGTGGAACTGGAAGACATCGTTCGCCAGGTGATCCTGGACATCGGTTACGACAGTTCCGAAAAAGGCTTCGACGGTGCCAGCTGTGCAGTACTGAACGGCATTGGCAAGCAGTCTGCCGATATCGCCATCGGCGTGGACGAAGCAGAAGACAAGGATCTGGGCGCAGGCGATCAGGGCCTGATGTTCGGCTTTGCCACCAACGAAACCGACACCCTGATGCCGGCACCGGTGTATTTCTCTCACCGTCTGGTGGAGCGTCAGGCAGAACTGCGCAAGAACGGCACCCTGCCGTGGCTGCGTCCGGACGCCAAGAGCCAGGTCACCCTGCGCTATGACAACGGCAAGCCGGTGGCCGTGGAGGCCGTGGTGCTGTCCACCCAGCACGCGCCGGAGATCAAGCTGGCCGAGCTGCGCGAAGCGGTGATGGAAGAAATCATCAAACCGGTATTGCCGGAAGAGTGGCTGCACAAGGACACCCTGTACCACGTCAACCCCACCGGTATCTTCGTGATCGGCGGCCCCATGGGCGACTGTGGCCTCACTGGCCGCAAGATCATTGTGGACACCTATGGCGGCATGGCCCGTCACGGTGGTGGCGCGTTCTCCGGCAAAGATCCGTCCAAAGTGGACCGCAGCGCGGCTTACGCCGGTCGCTATGTCGCCAAGAACATTGTTGCTGCTGGCCTGGCCAGCAAGTGTGAGATTCAGGTGAGCTACGCCATCGGTGTGGCCGAGCCCACCTCTATCTCCATCAACACCTTTGGCACAGGCAAGCTCAGCGACGAGGCCATCGTGACACTGGTACGCGAACACTTCGACCTGCGTCCGCGCGGCATCATCGAGATGCTTGACCTGCGCAAGCCGATCTATCGCCCCACCGCCAGCTACGGCCACTTCGGCCGCGAAGGCTTCAGCTGGGAAAAAACCGACAAAGCCGAGGCACTGGCCAAGGCACTGTAAAACCTGCCGCAGGAGTGGCGCGTAGCTGCAAATTGCCGAGAGGCTTTCACGGCTCACGCGCCACTCCTGCAACACAATTTTGACTCACCCCGCGAGGGGCGCTGCAGCGGCTGGACCGCGAGGCTCGCCAGGTGAGTTCACACGATAGAACGGCGCCCATTCGTCATAAACGAATGGAGACTCTCATGAACGCGAAAGCGGACACCTTTACCGACTATAAAGTCGCTGACATTTCCCTGGCCGCCTATGGCCGCTCCGAAATCGATATCGCCGAAACCGAAATGCCGGCCCTGATCGCCATCCGCGAAAAGTACCGTGCCGAGCAGCCGCTGAAAGGCGCCAAGATCATCGGTTGTATCCACATGACCATCCAGACCGCCGTGCTGATCGAGACTCTGCAGGCACTGGGCGCGGAAGTGCGCTGGTCCTCCTGCAACATCTTCTCCACCCAGGATCACGCCGCTGCCGCCATCGCTGCTGCCGGCACTCCGGTCTTTGCCTGGAAAGGCGAAACCGAAGAAGAGTACATGTGGTGTATCGAGCAGACCTGTCGCGACGGTAACGGCGAACTGTGGGAAGCCAACATGATCCTGGATGATGGTGGCGACCTGACCGGCTACATCCACGAGACTTACCCGCAGATGCTGGACAGCATCCACGGCATCACCGAAGAAACCACCACCGGTGTGCACCGTCTGTACGAAATGCTCAAGAAAGGCACCCTGAAAGTGCCGGCGGTGAACGTGAATGATTCCGTCACCAAGAGCAAGAACGACAACAAGTACGGCTGTCGTCACTCCCTTAACGACGCCATCAAGCGCGGCACCGACCACCTGCTGTCCGGCAAGAAGGCCCTGGTCGTCGGTTACGGCGATGTGGGCAAGGGCTCTGCCCAGTCTCTGCGTCAGGAAGGCATGATCGTGCGCGTTACCGAAGCCGACCCGATCTGTGCCATGCAGGCCTGTATGGACGGTTTCGAAGTGGTCAGCGCCTACAAGGATGGCGTGAACGATGGCACTGCCGCCTCCGTTAACACCGACCTGCTGGGCAATACCGATCTGATCGTCACCACCACCGGCAACTTCAACGTCTGCGATGCCAACATGCTCAAGGCGCTGAAGAAAGGGGCTGTGGTCTCCAACATCGGTCACTTCGACAACGAAGTGGACACTGCTTTCATGCGCGAGACCTGGGAATGGGAAGAAGTGAAACCGCAGGTACACAAGGTATGGCGCAACAAGGCGGAAGGCGACTTCCTGCTGCTACTGTCTGAAGGCCGTCTGGTGAACCTGGGCAACGCCACCGGTCACCCCAGCCGTATCATGGATGGTTCGTTCGCCAACCAGGTGCTGGCGCAGATGTACCTGTTCGACCAGGCCTACGCCAGCCACTCCGACACCGTGAAAGCAAACATGCTCAAGGTGGAAGTACTGCCCAAACATCTGGACGAAGAAGTCGCCCGTTACATGGTGGAAGGTTTCGGTGGCGTAATCACCAAACTGACCAAAGAGCAGGCTGACTACATCGGCGTGGACGTGAACGGCCCGTACAAGCCCGAGCATTACAAATACTAAGTCGGACGTCTGACGTCGGAAGTCGGATGCCAAAAGCATCAGACCTCCGACGTCCGACCCGGCCATCGAAAGCACTGCGCTTTCAACAACGACAAACGCAAATGGCAAGCACCATGAAACGAATCAGTTTTGAATTTTTTCCGCCGAAAACCGATGCGGGAAAAGAGAAACTACTGGCAACACAGAAGAAATTGCTGGCCAAGAATCCGGACTTTTTTTCCTGCACCTTTGGTGCCGGGGGCTCCACCCGTGACAACACTCGCGATATGGTCAACAAGCTGCGCGCGCAGCATGGCGACACTGCTCCGCACCTGAGCTGTATCGGCCAGAGCAAGGACGAAATCCTGGAACTGGTGAACGGTTACAAAGAGGCCGGCGTCACCCGCATCGTTGCCCTGCGTGGCGACCTGCCTTCCGGCATGGGCTACGCGCAAAGTGAAATAAAGTACGCCGACGAGCTGGTGGCCCTGATCCGCCAGGAAACCGGCGATCACTTTCAACTGGAAGTGGCCGCCTACCCGGAAATGCACCCGGAAGCACGCAGCTTCGCCGACGACATTGATCACTTCAAACGCAAGATAGACGCCGGCGCCAACAGCGGACTGACGCAGTATTTCTACAACGCCGACGCCTATGGTTACTACCTGGATGCGCTGCAGAAAATTGGCTGCGACGCGCCGGTTTACCCTGGCATCATGCCGATCCTGAACGTGGCCAACTTGCTGCGTTTCTCTGCTAACTGCGGTGCCGATGTGCCTCGCTGGCTGAGCTGCAAACTCAACGACCTCAAGGATGATGATGCCGCGGTAAAAGCCTATGGCGAAGAGGTGGTCACCCGCCTGTGCGAGCGACTGCTGGCCATGGGAGCTCCGGGACTGCACTTCTACACCATGAACCAGGCCGGCCCCAACCTGCGTATCCTCGACAACCTGGGACTGTGATGTAACCCCCGAAAGTGGTGACGCCTCTGATATAAAAGACGGGGTCACCACCGAGGGCACAGAGATCACCGAGACAACACAGGCATCTCTGTGGGTAGGCCCCACACCGGATTGGTCCTCATCGCCAGCAAGCTGGCTCCCACAACGCCTTTGCAGTAGCCATCCGTGGCAGCCAAGCTGTTGCGGGAGCTTGCCTGCAAGCGAATAAGACCCCTGACGCAGAAGCTCCTGCCCCTGGCACAATAGAATCCCCCCCCTGTGGGAGCGGTCGTTCGACCGCGATCTTTCCTCTGTCCATAGCGGCCCGGAAATACCATCGCACTCCCTTTTCCAACCGTTCGGGTGTGACTTCGCATCGCCAGCAAGGGATCTTGAAATCCCGCCACTCCGCGATACGCCATTTCTTACGCGTCACGATCCAGCGTCTTACAGCGTTTGACGCTGAACGCGCACAGCGTTATTGCCCGCCGACTTCTACACTGCGTCCTGTCTCAATGACCGGAAGAACGTGTGACCCACGCCTTGCTCTACAGCCGCGCCCCGGTGGGCATTGATGCCCACGAAGTGCGCGTGGAAACCCACCTTGCTCCGGGCCTGCCGGCCTTCACCATTGTCGGCATGGGCGACACGGCCGTGCGTGAGAGCCGCGACCGGGTACGTTCCGCGCTGGTCAACAGCGGCTTCGACTTTCCCCAACGGCGCATTACCGTCAGCCTGGCCCCTGCCGACCTGCCCAAGGACGGCGGTCGCTTTGACCTGGCCATTGCCCTGGGCATTCTGGTAGCCAGCGGCCAGCTGGGTACCGTCGCTACCGACCGCTATGAATTCATTGGCGAGTTATCCCTCAACGGTCAGCTCAACCCGGTCTCTGGCATGCTGCCTTCCTCGCTGGCCTGCCTGGCGGAAGATCGCAGCCTGATCGTCGCTGCCGATAACGCCGAAGAAGCCAGCCTGCCCGGCACCCCCACTCTGGCTGCCAGCCAGCTCGCCCGCATTGCTGCCCACCTGACCGGACAGCAGCCCCTGGAACCCCACCCCTGTCAGCCCCCCTCCCAGCAACGGATCGAAGGAGGCTGCCTGTCCGAAATTCGCGGGCAGCAAACGGCCAAGCGGGTACTGGAAATTGCCGCAGCCGGTGGTCACTCGCTGTTACTGTGCGGGCCGCCCGGTGCAGGCAAAAGCATGCTGGCATCCCGCCTGCCCGGCCTGATGCCTCCCATGCGCACCCGACAGGCCCTGGAAGTGGCCGCCATCCACTCACTGAAACAACCCCGCAGCAGCCAACAGTTTTACCAGCGGCCCTACCGGGCACCCCACCACACCTCATCGGCCACCGCCCTGGTCGGCGGCGGCAGCTACCCGCGGCCGGGCGAAATCTCCCTTGCCCATCACGGCATTCTGTTTCTCGATGAGTTACCCGAGTTCGACAGAAAAGTACTGGAGGTCATGCGAGAGCCACTGGAGACCGGCGAAGTCAGCATTGCCCGTGCCGCCCAGCAGCTCACTTTTCCCGCACGCTTTCAGCTCATTGCCGCCATGAACCCCTGCCCCTGCGGGTACCTTGGTGACCCGGACAAAAGCTGCGGTTATCGCTGTGAAAAAGCCAAACGTTACCAGGGGAAATTGTCCGGGCCGTTACTGGACAGAATTGATCTTCATCTGGATGTCCCCGCCGTCAATGCCAAAGAATTGCTGGGCGACCGGGAAGGCGAAACCAGTGAGCAGGTAGCCGGTCGGGTACGCCTCGCCTGGCAACGCCAATGGCAGCGCCAGCAGTGCCTCAACCGGGAGCTGCGCAGCGACAAACTGGACCCGATGCTGCGGCCTCATCGCGACTGGCTGGCAGGCGTCATGAACCGCCTTGGCCTTTCCGCCCGCGCCCTGCACCGCAGCGCCAGAGTGGCGCGCACCATTGCCGATCTGGCCGGCAGCACAGAGGTGGAACGCGATCACCTGCGCGAAGCATTGAGCTATCGACAGAACGTGCAACAGGGCTGACTGTGTAGCCCCGCGCGTACGGGGCGTTATCTGCGAATTACTGCAAGGTCAGCGGCGGCACGATGGTCGCTGGCAACCCGATCGTGGACGCACTCAGCAACGTGGCCTGCCAGAGGTATTCCGTTGTCGAGCTATAGGCGGTACAAACCCCGTTTTCCGAGTAGCTTTCATAAGGAAATACCTGACTTTCCACGGCAGAAAGACCGGATGGATTGGATGGCACCAGAAAACCACCATCAATGCTTGACCAGAAGGCAGCAGAGGCACCAATTTTTGATTCGTTTCCGCCTATATAAATATAAAGCGCGCCGGTACAACCGCTGCTTCCATAACTGGCCACGTCGTCTGCAAAGCTGCCATCCCAGTTGATGGTCACCAGATAGTTGTTGGGCGTACGAATGGAGAGGTTACGCACCCCTGCACTCAACACACTGCCCAACACCACACCGTTGTCATCAACCAACTGGTTTCCACCACCGGCACTGCCATTGCACACATGCTGGGTATAGTCCACTTCACCGTTTTCCAGGGTGGCATTATTGGCGGTACCGCCGCCCTCACCATTGTCCAGACCAGAGGTAATCGTCACGCCACCATCCGGACAGTTGGCGGTTGAGGCCATGGCCTGCTTGATCAGCGTGGTCTGGCCATCAGCACCATCCGTTCCATTGGTGCCATCTGTTCCATCAACGCCATCGCTACCATTCGTGCCATCGGATCCGTCGCTACCATCCTGGCCGTCTTCCCCGTCTGCACCATCGCTGCCGTTGCAGATATAACCCGTAGAATCGATCTCGCCAGATTGCAGGGTGCCATCGTGTGGCGTACCCAGGCTGTCACCGTTATCCAGACCGATATCCAGACGCTGGCCACCGTTCGGGCAACTGGCGGACACACCCGCGGTCAGAGTGGTCAGCACCGTAAAGCCATCCACCCCGTGACAGACATAACTGGTAGTATCGACCTCGCCTGCGGCCAGCACCCCATCACCCGCGGTGGCGCCACCGTCGCCATTGTCCAGGCCGGAATCCAGTCGATAACCTCCAGCCTCGCAATTAGCACCGGCCGGCTCGATGGCCACATTGATCAACGAGCTGATACCGTCCTGGCCATCCACACCATCCTGACCGTCCGCGCCATCAACGCCATCGGCACCATTCTCACCGTTACAGACCACCTTTGTTTCCGTCACTTCTGTATCAGACAAGCTGCCATCGGCATCCGCATCGATGCCCAATCCGACTTCAATACCGCCAGAGGCACAGACACTGCCTGGTGCCAGCTCCACAATGCGGGTGGTGACACCGTCCTGGCCATCCTGCCCGTTAGTGCCATCGCTACCACCGCAACCCACAGCGGCCAACCCTGCGGCCACCACAAGCGATAACTTCCCCGATTTCATAATCTGCAACATCATCCTTCCCCTTCTCGTTCTTGCGGGTGTCGTTCCGCTGTCAGACACGCGTCCCGAGTCTGACAAGTGATTGATTCATCCCATTGCACTCAAGCGTCATGGCGATGCCTTGCACCATTGGCTTGTGCGATATCGAAAAGCCGTGCGTTATGGCTGCCGAATACGCAAATCAACCCGACGATCCTGCTGATAACAGTGTTTCAGGTTGTCCGCCGCCACCGACTGACAGTGGCCGCCGGACACGCGGCTATCTTCGCCATGTCCTTTCACCTCTAGCGTGGCAATACTGTCGCCCTGCAGCTTCCACCAGTCCGCCACGGCCTGCGCACGCTGCTCTGCCAGCCGCTGGTTGTAGGCATGACTACCCAACGGGTCACTGTAGCCATCAATCTTGACCACTGGCCCTTCAAGGCGCGCTACCTCCTGATACCAGGCCTTCAACGCAATCCGGCTGGCCTCCGTCAAGTCAGCGGCATCAAATGCAAAGGTCACCCGCAACGGCTCCGGTACCCTCTTGTCTGGCGCAGGCTTCTCTACTACGGGTGCCACGGCTTCTTTCACTTCCGCCACCGGCTCGCCGGTGATCGCCACATCACATTCCGGCACCGCCTTGTCTTCGCTCCAGTCTGCCGTTCGCCAACAATGACCGTCGGCGGTTTTCAGTAACTGGCCACGACCATCGGTGCGATAACCGGGCCAGGCATCCTCCGTTGCCGGTGAGGCACAGCCGACCTGCAAGAAAACCGCACTAGTGACAGCCAGCGCCAATGCATTGCGTTTTTTCATCATCACATCCTTACCAGGTCAGGTTGGCACTGAGCAGGCCACCATGGCTTTCGGTATCCCCACCAAAGCGCCCGCGATAGCCCAGCCACAGGGAAAAGTCCGCCGTCATGAACCATTCGGCACCGGCGTTGGCGGCCAGCTGGGTATCGTCCTGATCAGCGCCGTACACCGTGAAGCCCTGCTGGGCGCCAGCGAACCTTGCAGTCTGTTCCGGCTGGGTATCGCCAAACGGTTGTACTACCGCCAAGCCGCCTTCTGCGACAAACCAGTCACCGCCCATCACAAAGGCACGGGACAGATCCGCCCCAAGCCAGGCTTCACCACTGTTCAACTCACTGTCGTCCACAGTCAGGCCGGCGATGCCGCCGCCGGTTTCGCTGAAGCTGTCCCGTTCGATGCGGGTCATGGCCAGCTGCACATAGGGGTGCAGGCCGTTTTCGCCCCAGGCCAGATCCCAGCCGGATTCCAGTGCTACGCGCAGGGCATCCACGCTGCTGTCGGATTCCGCCGGCGCGCCCAGCACGATGCGCTGCTGGGACACATCGCTGCTGCCGTAGCTCAGGTCGCCACGCAGGAACCAGGCGCCCATGCTGCTCCAGCGTCCATAGAGGCCGGCAAACCAGGAAGAGACCTCACCGTCAGCCTGACGGTCATCGTAATCCAGGGTGCCATCGGCACTGCCCGCCGCCACGCCCAGCAACCATTGCTCGCCCTGACGATCCATCCCCAGCGCCAGCTGATCTCCGCGGAAGGTGAAGGCCGCGTTGCCGATGTCGTCCTGACGATCTTCTTCAAAACGGGAGGACTGAGCCTGCACCCAGACACCATGACGTTGGCGCTGCTGGTCTTCGCCCGCAGCCTGTGCCGCCACCGGAGCTGAGTTGGCCGCCTGAGCGTAAGCATCTGACGGCGCCGCCAGCGCCTGCAATTGCCGGGACAGACGCGCGTCCATGCCACCACCGGAATGGCTGCCCACATTACGGCCACGCTGGCGCATGCCGATGGCGAAGCGTTGCTGCAACTGCTGCCCGGCAGTGAGGCCCGCCAGCAAACTGTCGCCACTGAATACCCGGAAGGCCTCTGCCGCTTCCGTCTCGCTCATCTGTACCACCTGTTGATACAGCGCATGGGCGCTGGCCATGCCGTCCACATTATTGGCCACCGCCCGCTGGTTGTCGGTGAGCACCACGCTGGCAAACGATTGGTCATTACGCAGCAATGCCAGCGACACCGAATCCGTGGTGTAGGTCAGCGAAGGATCCAGGAACGCATAGTTGGAGGTCACGCCATCAAACTGGCCGGTGATGCCGCCAGCAGCGTTAAGAAAGGTGTAGGCACTAAACGGCTGGTAGTCGCCATCGTTGCCCACATGCAGTACCGAACCGGCCAAAAAAGCCTCGCCAGTCACATTGATCACATCGCCACTGTTGCTGGCCGGGTCCACTTCCAGTGCCAGGGAGCTACCGGAGTGAAAAGTCAGATCACCGTTAATGTTGAGGGTACCGATGGAGTTGCCCGGCGCCAGGGTGCCACCCGTGTTCACCGTGGTGCTGCCCAGCGAACCATTGCCGCCCAACAAGCCGCCATCGTTCACGGTGAAGGCCACGCCATTCATGGCGCCGTTCACGAACATGCCGCCGGCATTGACCGTGGCATTGCCCGTCATGGAATGATCGGCAGAGAGAATATAATTGCCGGCGCCGTTCTTGAGCAGGTTGCCCGCGCCGGAAATAACGCCGTCGTAGAGATAGTCATTGCCGCGATTGATTTCCAGGGTGCTGGGAGTGCCACGAAACGCCACATCCCCCACGATGGTGCCAGTGTTGCCTCCCGTTCCCAGAGTCAGTGTCGCACCGTTATTGAGTCTGGTCAGACCTGTAAAACTGGTGTGGTCTCCCGTCCAGACCACATTCGCATAGTTAATAAAATAAATCCCATCTCCCGAAATTACCCCGTCATATTGCACCGGCGCTGCCCCACCATTGGTGGTGATTTGCGTCCCGGCTTCAATCAGGATATCCCCTGCAAAAGTGTCCGCCACCCCACGAAGTACACCATCCAGAACATGCGTCAGCCCGGTGTAGGTTTGCTTGTTGCTCAAATCCATAGAGCCGCTTAAAGCCCAAGTAACGCTGCCGCTACCGCTGATTGCCCCCTGGTAAATAGAAGAACTAGAGGAATCCTCAATCAACACATGAGCGTCGTTAAGAATATTGCCACCCAGGTTATCGGCGTTCCCCTGCAGCGTACCCTCTCGTACCCACCAGTCCTGAGGCCTGCCACCCGTTAACGTCCAGGTGCTGGCACCGGTTTTTTCAAAACCTTCAAAACCCTGAAAGGTGCTTCCCAAAACATTCGTAAAAAAGCTACCGTCAACATCGCCACCCAGCGCCAGTACGTCATTGCTGCCATTGGCCAGCACATTGCCGCCCAGGCTGTAGCCGCTTTCCAGAGTGAGGCGGTTGTCGCCACCGGCAAAGAGGATGGCGGTGGGCTGGTTGGCGCCGGGGATCACGGTGCCGGCCAGGGTCACATCCAGATTGGATCCGGTAATCCCATAGCCACCAATGCCCTCGTTGCCCGGAGTGCTACCGGCTCCCCCCTGCCCCCCATCGCCACCTGCAACAAGGGCACCGGCACTCATGGTGATTTCGGCACTCGCGTCGGCCTGAATGCCTGCGCCGCCGTCTCCGCCATCACCGCCAATGCCCTCCGCACCGCCCGCCCCGCCATTGCCACCATTGCCACCGTGGAATTCCGCACCGCTGAACAGGGTGAAGCGGTCCCCCGGGGAGGTGATAAGCAGTCCCGGACCGCCATTGCCCCCCGCACCGCCATTACCGTGGAAGTAATCGGAAGAGCCACCCGCACCGCCATCGCCACCCGAGGTAGAAAACGTGAAGTAATAATCTCCCGGTGCCAGCATAGAGCCTGCGCCGCCATCCCCCCCATCACCACCATGACTGAAGGGGCGCGACGCATCCCCCAAAGTGCCCGGCAGGTTTACGAAATGAATCCCCGTGGCCGAAATCGGCGTGCCCGTGATATTGGTAATCTGCAGATCCAAGAAGTTCTGCGCGCCCTCGATGATTAGCTGGTCACCGCCCGACCCGCTGTCAGTCACACTGGCGCTCATCTCAAAGGGGCTGATGATCTGGTCAATAGCTGCGGCCAGATCAATCAGTTTATCGCCCGTATTGATGGTGATATTGGTAACAACACCATTCACCGTGACGCGGAGTTGGTCACCATTATTGATACCCGCCAGGGAGGTTAGATCCGTTATGTCCGCGTCAATACCGGTTGTGGTCGACGCTTCATAGGCAGGAGCGCCCGAGTAAACCAGACTGGCACCATCGCCACCGTTGCCCCCATCATCAAACGGCCCGCCGTCACCACCATCCTGCCCCTGCCCGCCGGTCACACCGTCATGCCCAGAGCCATCGGCACCATCGGCTGCCGCGCTTGCTGCCCCCGGCAACAGCAACAAGAACGCCAGCGCCGCCCCGAGCGCGCACAGTATTTCTGCACGAACAGCGTGAGACTCGCCACCATGGTGACGTCGATTGAACAGAGACATGGCCTACCCCGACATGATTTTTTTATTTCTGCGCTGTAGGGTAGAGAGCGGCTTGAGTGAGAGCCACTTCTCACTTATGTCATTTTCCGGGGTTTTATCATTTTTCCGGGGCACTCATTCTTTTTGGTGACATCAGGCCATTTTCATTATGGATAATCACGACAACAACGAGACACCATCCCGCCTGGTGGTCGCCCACATGAATGGTGGCCAGGCCATTGATCTGCCCGGCATTCGCGGACGCATGGAGCGGCTGGAATTTGCCAGCGGCATGGTGCTGTACCGCATGGAATACGAAGCCCTGGATGACTGCCATGTGCAGGTACAGAACAGTTTCAGCGAGCCCTGGATCGGCTCCGCCATGCATCTGCAAGGCCACTCGGAATTAAGCCACCCCAATGGCAACACCTTCAGCCTGAGCAACGATTCCGCCCTGCTGATGCGTGTGGATCCGTCAGGCAGCCGCTTCCGCTTGTTCAAGGGGCAACTGATACGCCATGTGGGCGTGGCGTCCACACTCGCGCCCTTGCTGAAACGCTTTGGTGGTGAACTACCGGAAAAGTTATCGCTTTTTCGCGACGAAAATTTTGGCGAGATTCAGATTGGCCAGTCGTTTTCCCCCAGCAGCCGTTTACGGCAACTGGGCGGCAACCTGTTTGATCACAATGCTCGCGGCAGCGCCCGCATGCTGAAACTGGAAGGCATCGCCAACCTGTTTCTGGCAGAAATTATCGAGCTGTTCTGTGATAACAATTTCAATGAAGACCGCATTATTGTCTGGGAAAAGCAAGCGCTGACCGACATCACCAGTCACATCGAAGCTTATCTTCACGATGATCTTTCCATCACCCGCCTGGCCAACCAGGCTGGCATGACAGAAAGCCGACTGGATCAGTTGTTCCGGCAGAAGTTCAACCTCAGTTGCGCCGAGTATGTGCGCAACGAAAGAATGACCGCCGCCAACCGCTGGCTGGAAACCGGTGAATTGTCAGTGAAGGACGTGAGTGAAAAAATCGGCTACAGTCACGTCAGCAACTTCTCTCGCGCCTACCGCGCCCGCTTCGGCGAAACCCCCGCCAGAACCCTGCGTCGCTCCAGTAACGGTTAACCTCCACCCCTTTCCGTAGGAGCGTCGCTCGCGGCGCGATTCCAGCATTGCACTCCGCCCTGGGTGAAATCGCTGTCTGGTGGGAGGTTCAGCTTGCTGAACGAAGGTTCTGGCGCCCCCCCCTGATCCAAGACTGCATTCGTTCAGCAAGCTGAACGTCCCACACGAACAATAAAGGCGGTTTTGCCACAGAGGGCACAGAGATCACTGAGTAAAACAACGGGTTTTCTCTGTGGACTCTGTGATCTCAGTGGTGAGAATGCTTTTAATCCTGGTCCGGAATCGCGCCGCGAGCGACGCTCCTACAGAACGGTCTTTGCTGTGAGCTATTCCTGTTAATCCGCGATGAACCACCAAAAAAGCCCCGCGAATGCGGGGCCTTTGAGCGTGGTGCCTGCTGCGTGAAGCGTATTGCAGCTGTGGAGCAGCCTTACACTCCCCACTTGAAGAAGCCGCGCTTCTCTTTCAGATAGAAACGGGACAGCACCATCTTGTGCACCTCGCTAGCGCCGTCTACCAAACGGGCCTGACGGGCATAGCGGTAGATCCACTCCAGCAGGGTATCCTTGGAGTAACCGCGAGCACCGCACAGCTGAATGGCGGTATCCGCGGCCTTGTGCAGAGTATCGGCCACATGGATCTTGGCCATGGAAATTTCTTTCTTGGCGAAGTCACCCTGGTCCAGCATCCAGGCAGCCTGCATGGTCAGCAGACGGCCCACTTCGATTTCCTTGGCCACATCACCGAGCATCCACTGCACGCCTTCGTGCTCGGCCAGTGTGGTGCCGAAGCTCATGCGGTTTTCCACATAGCCTGCCGCTTCTTCCATGCAGCGCTTGGCCAGACCCAGCCAACGCATGCAGTGGGTAAGACGGGCCGTGCCCAGACGGATTTGGGTAACCTTGAGACCGTCGCCCACTTCCAGCAGGCGGTTTTCGTCCGGAATCACCAGCCCATCGAATTTCAGTTCACAGTGACCACCGTGCTCTTCCGGACCCATGATCGGGATACGACGCACCACTTCCCAACCGGGCTGGTCGGCATCGAACAGGAACGCCGTCAAACCCTTGCGCGGATCGTCGCTGGTCTTGGCGATCAGGATAAAGGTCTGCGCCCCTTCGGCACCCGTTATAAACCATTTGCGGCCATTGATGACCCAGTTGTCACCGTCTTTGGTGGCGGTGGTATAGGTCAGTGATGGGTCAGAACCGCAACCGCCATCGGGCTCGGTCATGGCAAATGCGGAACGCACCTTGCCGTCGATCAACGGCTGCAACCAGCGCGCTTTTTGTTCGTCGTTGAGAATCTTGTTGAGCAGGATCATGGTGCCGTCATCCGGCGGCGCGCAGTTGAACACCACCGGGCCAAACGGACTGCGAGCCGCTTCTTCATACAGCACGGCCATGCCGGCCACACCCACGTCCTGGCCACCACGTTCTTTGGGCAACTGGAAACCCCACAGGCCCTGGGCCTTGGCTTTGTCGCGCAATGCGTCGACCACGCTTTCCTTGAAGTTTTCGTGCTCGTCGTAGTTCGCCTTGTCGCTTTCCAGCGGCATGATTTCCGCTTCAACAAACGCCGCCACTTTCTGACGCAGGTTTTCGATTTCCGGGCTCAGGGAGAAATCCATGATCTGTCCTCGGTGAATTCAGTGAAACGCTGTTTACAGCGTATTGCAGAGGTGCCCGCCATCCACGGCGATGATGGCACCCGTCATGTAGGAAGACGCATCCGATGCCAGCAACAGCAGCGGGCCGACCAGTTCATCGATTTGTCCGAGACGGCGATAGGGGATGCGCTTGAGCATTTTTTCTGCCTGCGGGCTATCGAAGAAATCCTTGTTGATATCGGTTTCGACATAGCCGGGGCAAATGGCGTTACAACGAATGTTGTAGCGGGCAAAATCCAGTGCCAGGGATTTGGTCAGCTGCACCACCGCCGCCTTCGATGCGGTGTATGCCGCAACACGGCCACCCACACGCAACCCCAGAATCGAGGCAATGTTGACCAGACTGCCAGGACGCTGATCCTGCTTCCATTTCTGGATCGCAAACTTGGAGACCGCCCAGACCCCTTTCAGGTTGGTGTCCACTACCGCATCCCACTCTTCTTCGGTGAGACTGTCAGTAGGGCCTTCGTGGGAAATGCCCGCGTTATTCACCACCACATCCACTGGCGGCATGCTGTCGAAGGCGGCACCCACACTGGCGTGATCACTCACGTCCATGGCCACCACCGTGGCCTCACGGCCAAGCTTGCGCACCGCCTCTGCGGTCTGTTCGAGCTTTTCCACTCGACGGGCCGCCAGCACCACATCCGCCCCTTCCTCTGCCAGGGCAACGGCAAAGCGGGCACCAAAACCACTGGAGGCACCGGTAATCAAAATTCGTTTGCCGGCCACACTGAATCGCTGGGTCATAACGCTCTCAACTCTTTCCTGCTAGAGGGGGAAACGCTACCCAGCGGCACCGTGGATCACAAGGACGAAAACGCTCAGAAGGTCGATGACAACAGCAAGGAAAGGGCATGGCGGGTATCCGGCGTTGCCTCCGGCAGGGCCAGTGCCTGGCTGGCTGACATCCACTTCACGTCAACCACTTCGTCACTCAGGGACACCGCCTGCTGACAGACCGTTACCGACGCCAGCGCCCCCCAGACCTGATGGTGCGGATTGGCGAACCAGAACCATTGCCAACGGGAAAATTGGCGGCGCACACCCAGCTCTTCATGCAATTCCCGGCTTAGCCCACGGGCCACGGATTCATCCGGACGCATCACACCACCCGCAGCAAGATCCCAGCCACCCGGGTAGAAGTGCTTGTCTGCCGACCGTTGCTGCACACAGATGCGCCCGGCCAGATCCTGCACCACCACATAAGAGGCACGATGCATCAACCGCTGACGCTGCATGCGCCCGCGCTGGCAACTGCCAATGGGATGATTGTGTCGGGAGACCAGCAGGACGGGTTCGTGATTGCTCATGGTCGTTGTTATTCACGAGGGTGGACGGGCCACACTAGCGTTATGGGCGAGTGATTGCCAGACGGGGAAAGCAGCAAGCTACAAGCTTCAAGCTACAACACGGGGTATGACCTCATCATTTGAAACGCCGTGCCCGCGACACACATGACGGGTGCGCGGGCATGGGGCTGAAGATGACCGGCGGCCTGATTCGTGTTGTAGCTTGCCGCTTGTGTGGTTACGGCTGGAAATGGCTCGGCGGATGACCGGTCCACTTACGGAAGGCACGGGCGAAGTTGCTGGGGTCGGCATAGCCCAACCGCATGGCCACCTGTTGCACGGTGATGTTGGCCTGCAGGTAGCCCATGGCCTTGGTCATGCGGACTTCTTCCAGCAGCGAGCGATAACTGACACCCAGGGCGTTCAGGTACCGGCGCAGGGTCCGGGAGGTCACATGGAAGTTACTGGCCAGCTGTTCCAGGCTGGGCAGCATGCCTTCGGCCTGCATCAGACGGGCGCGCACCCGGCTGGCCCAATCCTGGTCTGCCTCCAGGCGCTGCAGCTCTTCTTCGCACTTCTGCGCGGCCATCTGCCGGGAGGCCGGATCCGACAGGGTGAAGGGCTCGTCCAGCAAGCGCGACGGCAGACGCAGCGCGGCGACGTCGGCATCGAACTCCACGGGCATGTCCAGAAGCTGGTGATACCGCTCCGCATGGGCCGGCGCCGGATACGGCAGCTCCAGTACCGCGCCCCGAAACCGGTCGCCCAGCAGGTAGCGAATCCCGCCAACCACGGCGGCCACCACCACTTCCAGATACGTCTCACGGATGTCGCCCAGCGGTACGCTTTCGATCAGGCAGAAACGCACCCCGGCATCCGTGGGCTCAATACGCGGGACACACAAGCGGGTGCGAGTGCGGAAATAGCGCTCCAGCAAGCGCAGGGCATCGCCCAGATCCGCACTGCTGATCGCCGCATAGCCCAGCAGGCCATGCGCCGTCAGTGTCAGCTGCTGGCCCAGGGCCAGGCCCAGCGCCGGGTTGCCGGTCATCTCGCGGGCGCCCACCATCACCCGGCGGAACTGCTCAAAGCGCAGTGCCGGCTCCGGGTTGTACACCTCGGCTTCGTTCAGGCCAACGCGATTGAGCAGGCGGCGGGTGTCCACACCCACGTCCGCAATCAGCTCCACCAGGTTCCGTACGTAGTTGACGGGAACCGGTGAACGGCCAGTGCCGGGGTCCAGTTGTATGAAGCGTTCGCGACTCATGCCCTCTACTATACGCTACTTCTACCCCTGTCCGAAAATGACCGAATACTGTCCAGCCCTGCACTTCGCCTGAATACGACTGTTCACCAAAATGCGCAGCATCAAGATTCCCTGCCGGTGCTCGCACCAAGGACCGAAGATGAACAGCAACCAAGCCAGCTACAGCCGCCAGTTTGGCGCCGACGACGCCCGCGCTATCCGTGATGCCGTGAAAAAGGATTTGGGGCCGGACACCTTCCGCGCCCGCCCCCGTCGCGCCCTGTGGTTCATCCCCATGACCAGCATCATCGTGGCCAGTCTGACCGCCATCCTGATGCTCGACCTGCCCTGGTGGGGCAATCTGCTGCTGAGTCTGTTGGCGGGGCACACCCTGGCCTGCCAGGCCCTGCTGGCCCATGAAGTGCTGCACGGCGCGCTGGGCATGAGCCGCAAGATGCAGGACCTGCTGGGCTGGATCGGCTTCGGGCCGGCGCTGGTGCCGCCGGAATTCTGGCGCCGCTGGCACAACGTGGCCCACCACGCGCACACCAATCTGGGCGACAAGGACCCGGATTCGTTCGGCACCCTGGTGCGCTACGAAAAGCACCCCGGCACCGCCAACTTCACCAAGCTCGCCCCCGGTGGACGCACCTGGTACAGCTACCTGTTCCTGTTCTATTCCTTCATGTTCCATGCCCAGCTGGTGCTGCGCATGCAGACCCGCAAGCGTGAGGAGTTCAAGGGATTCAACCGCACCAAGGCCATTCGCCAGTCGTACCTGTGCATGGCGGCGTGGATTGCCCTGGCCATCCTGTCCGGCCCGCTGGCGGTCTTTACCGTGCTGATTCCCATGGCGATCATCAACTTCATCGGGCAAAGCTACATTCTCACCAACCACATGCTGCGCCCACAGATGGACAACAACCACCCGGTGGATAACTCCATGAGCGTGCGCGCCTGGCGCTGGATCGACCCGTTGCACTTCCACTTCAGCCACCATGTGGAGCATCACCTGTTCCCGAAAATGGGCTCGGACCAGGCACCGAAAGTGCGCGCCTGGCTGCAACAGGAAATGCCGGACCGTTATGTCTGCCCCAGCCATGTGAAAGCGGTGGCGATGCTCTACAAAACCCCGCGCGTTTATAAAGATGCCAAAACCCTGATCGACCCGCTCAACCCGGAGCGCACCGTCGACGTGATGGAGCTGCAGGGACAGCTGGGGTAAAACGCACTTTCTGCAGGAGCTGGCTTGCAAGCAAGCTCCTGCAGTGAGAAACAGCGATCAGCCCATCACACGCCAGCGATCTCTTCCTCGGTGAGCTGACGGTACTCACCGGGGGCCAAGGCGGCGTCGAGAGCGATCTCGCCGATCTGTTCGCGATGCAGCCCGATCACCTTGTTGCCCCGGGCCGCCAGCATCCGCTTCACCTGGTGGTAACGCCCCTCGGTAATCGTCAACAACAGCTCCCGTTCGCTCACCCGCACTGCCGTGGCCGGCAAGGTAGGCTTGTCTTCGCCGCGCAACAGAACGCCGTCACGCAGTGACTGCAGGTCTTGCTCACTCAGGGGATCTGCACAGCGCACCCGGTAGCGTTTGGCGCAGGCATGATTGGGGGACGTCAATCGATGGGACCAGTCGCCGTCGCTGGTGAGCAGCACCAGCCCGGTGGTGTCCCTGTCCAGTCGCCCGGCGGGGTGCACATCACGGCGCAGCTCCCCCGGCAGCAGATCCAGCACCGTACGATGCTCCGGATCATCCGTGGAACACACCACCCCGGCAGGCTTGTGCAGCATCAGATAGCGCGCCCCCGGCAACGTCACCGGCTCGCCGCGCAACCATACCCCTTGCCCGCTGATCAGCGGGGTATTTGCTTTGGGCCGGGGCTCGCCCTCCACCTGCACCTCGCCACGGCCGATCAGCACCTTGACCTGCTTGCGACTGAGGCCAGTACTGTGGGCAAGAAAATAATCCAGGCGCATGGTGGGTCCGTTCACGACAAGTGGGCGATCAACTGACATCCGGTATCTGGAGTGCAGCCACGACGCTGGTATCATACCCGCCTTTGCCCCACTCCCGAACCGGACTGCACCCCATGAGCAAACTCAATCCCCGCCAACAGGAAGCCGTGCACTACGCCGATGGCCCCTTGCTGGTGCTGGCCGGGGCCGGTTCCGGAAAGACCAGCGTGATCACCCGCAAGATCGCCTGGCTGATCCAGGAGCGGGGCATGTCGGCGCGGCACATCGCGGCGGTGACCTTTACCAACAAAGCCGCCCGTGAAATGAAAGAACGGGTGCAGTCCCTGGTGAGTCGCGACCTGACCCGGGGCCTGATCGTCTCCACTTTCCACAATCTGGGTCTGCGCATTCTCAAGTCCGAGCTGAAAGCCTGCGGCCTGCGCAATGGCTTTTCCATTCTCGATGGCGCCGATAGCAAGGAGATCCTCAAGGAAATTCTTCGCCAGGGTGACTCCGAGCGGGACCTGGACGCGGTGGACGTGATCCACAAGCACATCTCCGACTGGAAGAACGCACTGGTATTGCCGGAGGAAGCGGTGAGCACCGCCGACTCCGACGAGACCCTGCGGGCCGCCATGGCCTACGGGGGTTACGACCGCATGCTGCGGGTGTGCAACGCGGTGGACTTTGATGACCTGATTTTGATGCCGGCACGCATGTTCAAGGAGCAGCCGCGCATTCTGGAAAAGTGGCGTAACCGTATCCAGTATCTGCTCGTGGATGAGTACCAGGACACCAATGGCGCCCAGTACGAGCTGGTAAAAATGCTGACCCTGCCAGAGGGCAAGTTCACCGTGGTGGGCGATGACGATCAGTCCATTTATGCCTGGCGCGGAGCCCGCCCGGAAAACCTGGCACAGCTGCAGGAAGACTGGCCCGCACTGAAAGTCGTCAAGCTGGAACAGAATTACCGCTCTACCGGCCGCATTCTGAAGGCCGCCAATACCGTCATCGACAATAACCCTCACGTATTCGAAAAAACCCTGTGGTCCGATTACGGCTACGGCGAACCGATTCGCTTTTCTGCCCTGCGCGATGAAGATGCCGAAACCGAATGGATCGCCAGCGACATCTTCCACCGCCGATTACAGCACGGCCTCAAGTGGAAAGACTTTGCCATTCTTTATCGCGGCAATTTCCAGTCACGCATTCTGGAAATGAAACTGCAGAGCCTGTCGATCCCGTACAAGGTATCCGGCGGCACCAGCTTCTTCTCGCGCAGCGAGATCAAGGACCTGATGTGCTACCTGCGGCTGCTGGTCAATCCGGATGACGACAATGCTTTCCTGCGCATCATCAATACGCCACGCCGCGAAATCGGCCCGACCACACTGGAAAAGCTGGCCACCTGGGCGCTCAAACGTGAGCAAGGCCTCTACCATGTCTGCGATGATTTTGCGCTCAGCGAGGTGATGGCACCCAAGTCCGCCGAGAAGCTGCAGAAATTCAAGGCATGGCTGGATGCCAAGCGCGAGTTCTGCTTTGGCCAGAACAGTTTGCAGGCCGTTAACGAACTGATTTCCGACATCGACTACGAAGGCTGGCTGATGCAGAACGCCTCCAGCCCGCGCATTGGTGAAAAGCGCATCGAAAACGTCTGGCAGCTGGTTCGCAGCATTGAACGTATGCTGGAAAAGCAGGAAGAGGAAGACGACGGCGCCAGCGACCTGGAGGCCGTGATCAAGAAACTGGTGCTGCTGGACATGCTCGAGCAACAGGAAGAAGAAGACGATTCCGACCGGGTGCAACTGATGACCCTGCACGCCTCCAAAGGGCTGGAATTTCCCCACGTTTACATGATGGGCGTAGAAGAAGAGCTGTTGCCGCATCGCACCAGTATCGAGGAAGACAACATCGTCGAAGAGCGACGCCTGATGTATGTGGGTATTACCCGTGCCCGCGAGACCCTGGCCATGACACAGGCCCTGACCCGCAAACAGTACGGCGAAAAAATCGATACCGCCGCCAGCCGTTTCCTGGAAGAAATTCCCCAGGAAGATATCGACTACCTTGGCATCGGCGTACAGAAAGACGAAGCCAAAGAAGATGCGGTAGCCGAAGCCAGCATCGCCAACCTGCGCGCCCTGCTGGATTGATCACGTTCTGTTTGGTGCGCCGCGGGGTCGTGGCTGAAGCGATTTTCAGGCAAACGACGCCACCAGAAAATCCACAAACTGCCGGACCTTGGGTGACAGGTGACGGTGGCGCGGGTACACCACCCAGACGGCAGTGTGGGTGCACGCATACTGGTCAAGCACACTGACCAGCGCGCCACTTTCCAGATCGGCTTCCACGTAATAATCCGGCAGCTGCACCAGCCCTAACCCCTTTCGCGCCGCATCCAGTAACGCCACCCCGGAGTTGCCCTGCCAGTTCCCCTGCACTTTCAGGTGACGGTGCTGGCCATCCACATCAAAGCTCCACTGGCTGGCGGACCCGCGCAAACAATTATGCCGGCCCAGCTCACCCAGGGTATGGGGGCGGGCATGGCGTTGAAAGTAGCCTGCCGACCCCACCACATACTCCCGACGGGCACACAGCTTGCGCGCAATCAGCGACGAATCAGGCAAGGCGCCCGTGCGAATCGCCACATCGAACCCCTCATCAACGATATCCACCCGGCGGTTGGTGAAATCCAGCTGCACAGACAACTGCGGGTGCCGGTCCAGAAAGTCATTCACCAACGGAGCGATAAAACGCTCGCCGAAGGTCGTCGCACAGGTGAGCTTGAGCACCCCGGTGGGGCTCTGCTGGAAATCACTGATTGCTGCCAGGGCCTCCTGAAAGCCATCGAACAACTGGCCACAGTGTTCAAAGTACACCTGGCCGGCATCCGTGAGCGTCAGGCGGCGCGTGGTCCGGTACAACAACTGGGTGCCCAGCTGGGTTTCCAGTCTCGCCACCAAGCGGCTGACATGAGAACTGGACACGCCCAGATGTCGCGCCGCATGCGCAAAAGAGCCGCGACGCACCACTTCCACAAACGCTTCAATTCGGTCCCAGTGCTGCATAAAGCCCCCGACCCGCTCCTGGACAGGGCGGGTGAATGAGAGATGGAAGGTCGGACATCAGGCAAATTGCTCTGCGCCATTATTGCTCAGCAGCAACAATCTATTGCCATATTGTGCCTTATCCCTTCATTCGTGTCTGCGTATAGTGAATCCATCACTCGCCGGCCACGACAGGGCGGACATCGGCACCGACCGATCGCCACCACCGCCGGCTCTCCCGACCCTCGGTTATTACTGGAGTTACCATGAAGTCACGCGCCGCCGTTGCCTGGGAAGCAGGCAAACCCCTGGTCATTGAAGAAGTCGACGTGGCCGGCCCCAAGGCCGGCGAAGTGCTGGTACAGATCGTTGCCACCGGCGTGTGCCACACCGATGCCTACACCCTGTCCGGCAAGGATCCGGAAGGGATCTTCCCCTCCATTCTCGGTCACGAAGGCGCCGGTATCGTGCAGGAAGTGGGTGAAGGGGTGACCAGCCTCAAGCCGGGCGACCACGTGATCCCGCTCTACACCGCCGAATGCCGCCAGTGCAAATTCTGCCTCAGCGGCAAGACCAACCTGTGCCAGGCGGTGCGTGCCACCCAGGGCCAGGGCTTGATGCCCGACAGCACCAGCCGCTTCTCCATGAATGGCAAGATGCTGCACCACTACATGGGCACCAGCACCTTCTCTGAATACACCGTCGTGCCGGAAATTTCCCTGGCCAAGGTGAGCAAGGAAGCGCCCATGGACAAGATCTGTCTGCTCGGCTGCGGTGTCACCACCGGCATTGGTGCCGTGTTGAATACCGCCAAGGTGGAGCCCGGGTCCACGGTCGCCGTATTCGGCCTGGGCGGTATCGGCCTGTCGGTGATTCAGGGTGCGGTGATGGCCAAGGCCGAGCGCATCATTGCCATCGACGTGAACGACAGCAAGGAAACCATGGCGCGCCAGTTTGGCGCCACCGACTTCATCAACCCCACCCAGTACAGCGACCCGATTCAGGATGTGATCGTGGAGCTGACTGATGGCGGTGTGGACTATTCCTTTGAGTGCATCGGTAACGTCAATGTGATGCGTTCCGCGCTGGAGTGCTGCCATAAGGGCTGGGGCGAATCTGTGATCATTGGCGTGGCCGGTGCCGGCGAAGAAATTGCCACCCGTCCGTTCCAGCTGGTCACCGGCCGGGTCTGGAAAGGCTCTGCCTTCGGTGGCGTTAAAGGCCGTACCGAACTGCCGGGCTATGTGGATCGCTACATGAAAGGCGAAATCAAACTGGATGAATTCGTGACCCACACCATGGGCCTGGAAGACATCAACAAAGCCTTTGATCTGATGCACGAAGGCAAGAGCATCCGCTCTGTCATCTTGTTCTAGAACGCCTACACGCAACACGCTTCACGCTAACACGCCCATACGCGTGACAGCGTGAGGCGTGCCAGCGAGGGATTATTCATGTCCGATATCGAACTGGTTTCCGCCACCAAGTCCTTCGGTGGCTGGCTGAAACGCTACAAGCACCGCAGTACCGTACTGAACTGCGAGATGATCTTTGCCATTTATCTGCCTCCTGCGGCAGAGGAACACCCCGTACCACTGCTGTGGTGGCTCTCCGGCCTTACCTGCACGGACGAAAACTTCATGCAGAAGGCGGGCGCACAACGCACGGCGGCAGAACTTGGGTTGGCCATCGTCTGCCCGGACACCAGCCCCCGCGGCAGTGACTTGCCAGGTGAACACGACAGCTATGATTTTGGATCCGGTGCCGGCTTTTATGTGAACGCCACCCAGGCTCCGTGGAACCAGCATTACCGCATGTATGACTACGTCACCAGCGAATTGCCTGCCCTGGTGAGCGCGCACTTTCCGCTGAATGGCAAGCAGGCCATTAGCGGTCATTCCATGGGCGGACATGGTGCTCTGATCTGCGCGCTGAAAAACCCTGGCCGCTACACTTCCGTCTCGGCCTTTGCCCCCATCTGCAATCCGGGCCAATGCCCGTGGGGTGAAAAGGCACTGGGCGGCTACCTGGGAGACAACCGGGAACTGTGGCGTGAATGGGACAGCTGTGAACTGATCAAGGCCCAGGGTAGCGACCTGCCGTTACTGGTCGATCAAGGGGACGCTGACAACTTCTACGTGGACGGGCAACTGCGCCCCGAGGCCCTGGCCGCCGCCTGCGAAGAGGCCAGCGTGCCATGCACCCTGAGACTGCAGCCGGGCTACGACCATTCCTACTTCTTTATCGCCAGCTTTATTGATGAACATCTGCGCTATCACGCAGAGAAGTTGCAGTAGCATTACCCGCGGGCACAACCGTGCCCGCAGCCCGAAGCCCCCGCTTGAGGGGCGAACCTCAAAGCGGGTAACGGGGGTTGTCGATGGCCAGTTTTTCTTCGGCCAGGGGAAGCCATAGGCTCAGAATTTTCTGCAATGCATCAGGCAACACGCCTTGCGAAAACGCCTCTGCCAACATGGCAGCATCGCTGTCTTTCAGACCCAGAATGTCCGCGCTTTGCTTGATCACCTCGCGTTCGTTTTTCTGATAGCGCGGCGCCAGCGTCGCCTCCCGGGCCAGCAACGCCTCCAGATGGCGAATGATCTTGCCGTAGTAGGCATCGGCCCGGGAATCCGCATCCGGCTGCTGACGGTACGCGGCAATGGCAGCCACCAACTCACTGGCGGTGGGGCGATTAAGGGGCATGGTTCAGCTCCGTGAGATCCTGCAGGCAGGTCAGCATGTCGTATTCCGTTTCCGCCACGCGGCGGCCAATGGCGGCGCGCTCCAGGCTGGGCACATGACCGCGCAGGTAACTGTACGCCTGGTACTGACAGATCACCCCCCACTTGAAGGTGCCGAGCAATTCCCAATAACGGGCATGGAGCGGGTCCACGGTGATGCCCGTGGCTGCCTGGTAGGCGAGGTATAAGGCCTCGCGGCTGTCGATACCGGCAACAGGCAGGTGACGACGACCAAAGCGCCAGGCGTTCACGCACAGCCAGCCCAGGTCTTCCATGGGGTCGCCCAGGTGCGTCAGCTCCCAGTCCAGCACGCCCCGCAAACCGTTGTCCGTGATCAGAAAATTTCCCAACCGGAAATCCCCGTGCACGAGCGCCGGGGATGCACATTCCGGAGCGTTGGCTTTCAGCCAGCCATAGACCAGGGAAAAAACAGGCAAGGCTTCACCGTAATCCTGATGCATGGCGTACAGTTGCTCTACCTGGGTCAGGGCATCCTGCACCGGCAAGCCATCCAAGACAGCCGGCGGGGTACGGTGAATGGCCGCCAGCGCCTGAGCCGCCTGCTGGCAAAAATCGTCCCGTGCCGGGCGGTAGCGATCGTCCTTCAACAACACCGGTGGTAGCGATTCACCGGGTAGCGCTTCCATCAGGTAGCCCTCCCCCAGTCCTTCCTGCCCCGACAGAATGGTCACCACCCTGGCCACCGGGCAGCCCGCTTCCCCCGCCGCTTGCTGGGCACGGGCTTCCCAGGTTTTGCCCGGCGCCATGCCCAGATCTTCGGCGCCGGCATCCAGCCGCAGAATCCAGTCCTGTGGCTGCCCGTCCAGTGTGGCCTGCACACGCCAGGTATCGGCCGACGCGCCCGCGGTCAGGCGACGACAACGGCTAATCTCGACCTGCCCTGCCAGCCGTGCCGGCAAGACCTGCCCAATACGCTCTGCGGTAATGGCCATCAGCAGTGGCGGCCTACTGGCACACCCTCGACGATCTGGTCCAGGTACTCCGACATGCCATAGCCGGTGAGCCCATCACAATGAAAGCGGCTCATGGCTTCGGTAATACGGGTATGACGCCACTCACCGGCATCAGTCTGGCGACGGTTACGCAGGGGAATGAGCGCCAGCGACTTCCCTTCTATCTGATACTCCCTGCCACTGACCGTACGCAGGGACACAGACTGGGCCGTCGCCTGATCGCGGCTATCGAGGGTGGACGACAGTGTTGCGGTTTCCACCAGATCGTACGCCGCCTCACTGCCATCCCGGGTGTCGTACACCATGCCCCAGATATGCTGGCGACCGCTGGCCATCTGCACAATGGACACGTTGACGGCAAAGTCCTCACGGAACACCAGCGGCAACCAGCGATACCAGTACAGGTTTTGCCAGTAGCGCGGCCCCCAGGAATGATCGCGTAGCCCAAACCCGTTCAGGGCGAAGGCTTCACCATCGATCGTGACCTCACCCTGCCCTTTCATGTGCTGCTCGTAATGGCCGCGGGCAAAGGATTCGTCCGGGTCTTCCTCGATCGGGTTACCGTTATCATCCACCGCTTCGCCACCGTACACCGGCGTCATACCCGTGAAGGTGAGCGATGCACTGACCTTTACCCGCGGGTTTTTGGCAAACGCCTGCTTGGGGTCTTCCATTTGCTGGGGATCATCCAGCAGGCAGGTCTCCCCCTGGTAATGCAGCCTCAGGATCTTGAACGGCTCGACCACCTCGAAGCGCATGCCCCCGGCCTCCAGCGCCTCATTGCTGTCGATAGACACACGCCGGAACATGAAGGCCACGCGACCGTCAGGAAGATAAAAACAGAACGACATTTCCGCATGGCCTTCATTGGGCCGATTCCCGACACGAAACCAGCCACCGCAGGCCTGATCGTGATCAAACAGATTGATGTACATGCTTTCGTTGAAGTTGCTGGCAGCTTCAATGGGGTGCATGTATTCGTCTTCCGGTTCCAGCCGGATGTGCGCATTCTTGCCGAGATCCATTCCGTGTCTCCTGCGTGATTTTTTTCTTTCCCTCAGGGTGAAAGCTTCCCCTTCCATTTGCACTGACAAGGGCTGACAAACGCCCTTGGCAAATTGGTCATGTCACCACCGGACCAGCCCGCGTAGATTGAAGAAAAAAAGAGGGATCACACCCGATGGAAGAACTTCGCCAGCTACTGCTGCCCTGGTATCTACAAATCAAGTTTGTTCATTTACTTTTCGTGATGATCTGGAGTTTCAGTACGGCGGTGGCCTACACCTGGTACGTGAAATCGGCCTGGCTGGCCTGGCAACGCACCCCGGATGACCCCCACCGGCTGGAACGTCGCAACTGGACCATGGAACAGTTCGACCGGGGCGCATCGCTGGAACACATCGCCTTCCCGATCGTGCTGGCCACCGGCGCACTCATGGTATGGCTTACCGGTTGGGGAATGGACACCCACTGGCTGATGGTCAAGCTGGCCATCGTCATCGGCATCTTCATCCCGGTGGAAGTGTTTGATTACTGGATTTCGCATTTCGGAGGCAGCAAGAAACAATGGCGCCTGAAAGGCGACATGAAACGCTATGAAAAGCTGATGCAGTGGCACTGGCTGTTCTTTCGCATCAGCACCCCGCTGGTGATGATTTTTATTCCGATGATTATTTACCTGGCGGTGACCAAGCCGGGGTTTTAGCTGTGAGCTGTGAGCTGTGAGCTTTCAACAGCATAATCCGGGAGTGAGAGGTTGGGTCGTTCGTGCGCCTTAACATTTAACAACGGCTATCGTGCCGCCACCGAGCGCAGCGAATAACCGGCGCTCCTACGAAGGGTATGGGAATGTTTCGTGTTGCGTGTTGCGACCACAAAGCGGGCAAAAAAAAGCCAGAGGAAAACCCCTGGCTGGACTCGGGAGAGCGAGTTTAAAACCGGGAACGTTTAGCCGTCGATGAAACCGGCCAGACGTTGTTTGATGGTGGCATTACACTCGGTAATGATGTCATCAATAATTTCTGCACAGCTCGGGTAGCTGTCGATCAGGCCCTGAACAATACCGGAGGTCCAGATACCGCCATCGATTTCGCCAGAGGTCAGCGCGGCCTTGCCTTTCACACCGGCCACCAGGTCGACGATGTATTCGAACTTCATGTCCTGACCTTTCTCACGCTCAATCTCGTTTACCTTGGTGGCAACGGCGTTCTTGAACACGCGAGCGGTATTGTTCAGCGGACGGAAGATCAGCGCGGTGTCCAGCTCGGACGCTTCGGCGATGGCCTTCTTCATGTTCTCGTGAACCGGCGCTTCTGCAGAGGCCAGGAAACGGGTCCCCATGTTGATGCCATCTGCACCCAGGGCCAGACAGGCAGCCATCTGGGCACCGGTACCAATACCCCCGGAAGCCAGCATCGGGATCTTCAGCACCTTGGCTGCGGCAGGCAGCAATACCAGGTTGGGGATGTCATCTTCACCAGGGTGGCCGGCACACTCGAAGCCGTCCACTGATACCGCCGCCACACCGACTTTCTCGGCCTTCAGGGCGTGACGTACAGAGGTACACTTATGAACAACCTTGACGCCAGCATCGGCAAACAACGGCATGAAGGGTTCCGGATTACGGCCAGCGGTTTCGACCACCGGAATGCCGTTTTCACAGATCACGCGCGCGTATTCTTCGTAGGGAACCGGCTTGATGGTGGGCAGGATGGTCAGGTTCACGCCGAAGGGCTTGTCGGTCATTTCCTTGCAGCGCTTGATTTCCTTGTCCAGATCTTCCGGGGTAGGCTGGGTCAGGCCGGTGATGATGCCCAGACCACCGGCGTTGGATACCGCGGCTGCCAATTCGGCGTAGCCCACGTTCTGCATGCCGCCCTGTACGATCGGATACTGGATGCCCAGCAATTCGGTAATACGCGTTTTCATGGGTGTGTTCCCCTGCTGAATTCACAACTGCCCCACAGGGCGTGATGGCAGCAAGGTAAACAAGATGCGTATCAATCAGCAATGACAGGATTGTTCAGGGGCCCGGACAGTTTTGATAGCGGCGTCTCGCCAATCACATTAACTCGCTGTTTTCTCTCGCTTTAGGCCCCATTTCCCCTACACATCCTGTGACGCTTTCGTGCTCAACCTTGCAACCCCCGCAGCTGACGGCGGGCCACTGCCGGTGTGCTGCCGGTCCATTGGCGCCAGGCGCGGCTGAACGCGCTGTGCTCGGAAAACCCCAGCAGCAGGGCAATGTCCCCCAGCGTGAGGGACGGGTCGGCCAGGTAATGGCGCCCCAATTGCTCGCGGGTCCGGTCAAGCAGTGCACGCCAGGTCAGCTGACGTTCCGCCAATCGACGCTGCAGGGTGCGTACCGACATATGCAGCGTGGCCGCCAGTCGCGGCAGCGTGACCTTGCCCTCGGGCATCAGCCTCACCATGGCCTGTTGCAGGGCACGATCGAAGCTGTCGGAGTCCGGTAGCGCCAGCAGCATGGCGCTGGCCTGGCGGTCCAGCAGGCTGCGCATGCTGGGGTCGCTGTGCGGGAGCGGTAGGGTCAGCAGATGCACCGGGAACACCACCTGGGTCCAGGGTTGTGCAAAACGCACCGGGCAGCCAAAGAACGCCTCATGGGCGGCGCATGCCGCTGCCGACGGGGTGGCAAAGGGAAAATCCACCGCCAGCGGAGCGGGCGGATCGTCCAGCTGACGGCGCAGAAACGCCACCAGACTGGCGATGGCCACGGTGTCTGCCAACTCGCCGGTGGAATCCTCCCCCGACCAGCGCAGCATCATGGTGTCGCCCTCGGCATGCACCTCGACCAGATTCTGGCCGTAGAACAGGGATTCATAGCGCTGATACGCCAGCATGGCTTCGCCAAGGGTCCGGCATGTGAGCAACAGGTACCCCAGCACGCCAACATGGCGCGGCTGAATCCGCGCACCAATGGCCAGCCCCGGTGCAGGCCGGCCCGGCCGTAGCGCCACCGCCTGCGCCAGCATGTCTTGCCAGAGTGGGATCGGCACCACATCGGCACTGCTACGGCTATCGAGCAAGGTACGCAGTTCAGGGGCCGGCAGATTCTCCTGGTCCAGCCAATCCGTCAGCAGCTGGATCCAGGCTCCGGTCACCCGCATGGGGGTTGCCATGGGCGATTATCCGTTTGTCGTTTGGCATCGATTGTCAAAAATACGGCATGTATCGTCAATACCTGCCATCAGATGCCGCCCATAATCCCTGCATGACAATAACGCATAACGGTGGAGGCCCCATGGTGCTGCTGGAATGGTTCGAGGATGTACTGCGTGAGAGTGGATTGATGCCACTGTGGGAAGCCGTTTCCCCCTGGCTGGCCCTGGACGAGCGGCAGTTGATCTTTGTGGTTGCCACGCCCGTGTTTATCGGCCTGTTCCTGTGGGAGTACCGAAAGATCCGCCATAACCCGGCACTGGCCAATGGCCGCGAGTCCCTGCTCAACTTCCTGCTAGGCGCGGGCTACCAGACCACCGAACTGTTGTTCGCCGGCCTTATCGCGTTCCCGGTCTATGCCTTTGCCTTCCACCACCGGCTCATGGACATCGAATTGAGCTGGGCGACGGCCTTGCTGCTGTGGGTGCTAGTGGATTTCTTCTATTACTGGTTCCATCGCACCTCCCATCGGGTGCGCTGGTTCTGGGCCGCCCACGTTACCCATCATTCTTCCGAGCGCATGAACTTCTCCACCGCCATGCGCCAGAACGCCACCAATATCTTCAATGGCGGCTGGCTGTTCTACGTGCCGCTGGCCTTCGTGGGTTTCAATCCGGTATGGATCGGGGTCTGCTATGCCCTGTCGCTGGTGTACCAGTACTTCATCCACACCACCCTGGTGGACAAGCTTCACCCGGTCATTGAAGCTATCTTCAATACCCCAAGCCACCACCGTGTTCATCACGGCCGCAACCCGGAATACATCGACCAGAACTACGCCGGTGTCTTCATTGTCTGGGACAAGATGTTCGGCACCTTCGTGGAGGAAAAACAGGATTTGCCGGTGGAATACGGCATCACCCGCCCGGTCTACAGCAACAGCCTGATCGTCAACTGGTGCCACGAATACGCCGACATGTTCAAAGCCATGGCAAAACGCGGCCCCCTCACCCAGCGCCTGAAACACCTGTGGAAACCACCGGAGTGGGAAAGGGACAGCAGTGAACAGTTAACAGTGAAAAGTGAATAGCTGCGCGAGCAACCTTTTCGGTTTTTCAACGCATGAGGCCGCGCCCAACGTCTGGACGCGGCCTCATGCGTTCTAAAACCCCAGGTCGCTTCCGCGACTCTGTTAACTGTTCACTGAAGAAAGCGCCTGTCGATACATCCCCCACGCCATTACGCCAGCCATCAGGTTGCCAAAGGCCGCGCCCAGGGCGAGGCCGCCGAAGTCGCCGAGGTGGAAGCCCAGCCATAACAGCGGCAGGTAGCACAGGAACAGACGCAGGAAGGAAATCAGCATGGCACGCATGGGCCAGCCGAGGGCATTGCTGGCTGAGACCACCAGCATGCAGACACCCAGCAAACCATAGCTGGGAGGCAGCCAGCGAATCAGCACGGTGAGGTAAGCCTGCACCGGGGCCGAGTCTACCAGCAGCCCGGCCAGCGGCCCGGCCAGGACCGCCAGCAACAGCCCCAGCAGCACCTGCCAGCCCACCACCATGGCCGCGCCCACTTTCATCAGCCGTTGCACGGTGTCCCAGTCATTGCTGCCGTAGCAACGCCCCAGCCAGGGCGGCAGTGCCATGGTCATGCCCAGCACCAAAACGATGGAGAAGCTCTCCAGACGACTGGCCATCCCCCAGGCGGCCACCGCCTGGTCCCCACTGCGCGCCACCAGCGCGGTGGCCAGCATGGCCGCCAGGGGTGGCATCAGCTGGCTGATCATGGCTGGCCCGGCAATATGAAAAAACGGCAGGGCCGAGTCGCGCATCTGCTGCAACATGCCCTCACGTTGCACCCAGCCCTTGCCCTTTAGAGACAGCACCAGCAGCACGCCCCCCAGCGCAAACGCCAACAGGGTCGCCAGTGCTGCGCCCGGCAGGCCGAAACCCTGCCACTCCCCCACCCCGAAAATCAGCAGCGGGTCGAGCACCAGATTGAGCAGGCTGGTGACCACCATCATCAGACCCGGGAAGCGGGTATTGCCGTGGGCCCGGAACAGGCTGTAGCCAAAATACACCACACCCCCCACCCACATGGCAGGCAATTGCAGGGCCCAATAGGGTCGAATCAACGTCTGGATTTCCGGCGACGCCCCCAACAGGGTGAACACCGGGGTCTGCACCAGCCACAACAGCGCCACCAGCGCCCCCTGGAGCACGCCACCACCGACCAGAACCAGCGCCCCCAGCCGGTTCGCTTCGGTCTGCTTGCCGGCGCCGATGGAGCGTGAAATCAGCGCCGCAATGGCGATGCCCACCCCCACCTGCACGCCGATCACCAGAAACGCCAACGGGAAGGTAAAGGACTGGGCCGCCAGCGGCGCCGTGCCCAACCGAGCCACAAAAATGCTGTCGACCAGATGAAACCCGAGCAACGACATCACCCCCAGCGCCATGGGCCAGGTCTGCTGCCACAACTGGCGGGCAAGCGCGGTATTGGAAAGAGAAGCGGTTGAGTTCAAAGGCACGCTCGGCGGGTGGTAGAGGGTAGGGGGAGACTAGCAGGGGTTCAGTGAACAGTTAACAGTGAATAGTGAACAGTTGCGCGAGCAACCTTTCCGGTTTTTCAACACATGAGGCCGCGCCCAACGTCTGGACGCGGCCTCATGCGTTCAACAACCCCAGGTCGCTTCCGCGACGCTGTTCACTATTCACTGTTAACTACCCTCACCCGCTCTTCCCATTTGCCGGTTTCCACCAGCTCCAGGAATTCATCACCGAGACGCTCGCTTTCGGCGATGGCGGTTTTCCAGTATTGCTCGCGGCCGGCGTCGTCGCCAAGGTAATGCTTGAAGTCGGTACGGTCTGGCAGCTTGCCGTGGGGCAGGCTGGCCAGGTACTCGGGGGACGGCGATACCAGCAGCATTCGACGCAAGCGGTGCGGGTCGCCGTTACGCCAACGCAAAGGCTTGTCGAACCAGCCGGGGATGACCCGGTCTGTAAAGTGCGGGTACAGCACAATCCCGTTGCTCTGGTAAGGCAGATCCAGGTGATAGTCGAGCATGCCACCATCGCGGTAGACCCCTTCAGGCGCACCAGGAAACTCGGTAACGCCATCGAGCACCATGGGAATGGCAGCGCTGGCCAGCAAGGCAGCACGCAGGTTATCGGCGGACAGCGGGATACGGTGGGTGGTGAAGTCATTCAGCGGCCCCAGTGGCAACGGCGCGTCGCCACTGCACACCAGCCCCCGCTCCATGAACAGACCGGTGGCACGACGACTGAACAGATTGGTTCCGATCAGGCCAGCCAGCCCCAGGCCCAGACCCAGCGGCCCCTGATGAGCCATCAAGCCGCGGCTACGGATCACCACAATCACCAGCCGGTAATCGGAATGACGGAGAATATGCTGATCCCGGTCCTGCAACAGTTCGGACAACATGGCCGCGCAGCGGCGGGACACTTCCGTGGCGGTAATGCCCTTGGGGAAACGTTGACGGGTATAAAGCTCCGCCAGGCGGTCCAGCGCCGCTGCCGGGTCCTGACTCATGCTGATGGCGGCGAAACGCCAGCTGCCAATGGACGCACCGATCAAGGTCCGCGGCACACGGGCACGTGTCAGGAAGTCGCCGAACACGGCCTTGTCCAGGCCATTGATGCCCAGCGCCTTGGGCCCCCCTGCCGCCCCCGGCAACAGATCCACATCCTCGGGGCGCAAGCCGTGTTCGCGCAGATGGGCAATCGCCTCGCTGCCAGCACGCAGGGTCAGTGAAGGTGCAGAGGAATGAATGGCGGCCACCCCGATCTCCCGTTCAGGCGTTGTCTGTGACGCCCGCATGGTACCGGCAACCCGCCAATTTGCGAAACCTGATTCCGTTATTCGTTTAAAAAACGTCCCAAAGCACGGGTGAACGCCACCGGCTGACTCATCAGTGGCACATGCCCCGCCTTGTCCAACACCACATGGCGGGCACGGATATGGCGGGCAAACTCAGCCTGCCCGGCTGCAGGGTATAGCGGTGACAACGCTCCCGTCAGCACCGTAGCCGGAACAGGGAAGTCACCGGAGGTAGTGCGATAGTCATGGGTATGGGACAGGTACGCGCGCAGGTAGGCACGCAGATCCGCCACATCGGCCACCGGCAGCAGCCGGGCCCACACGCCGGACCAGCGACTGGTGGACTGGTAGGCAGAGTGCAGCCCGGGCCGCCCTGCTACCTGGGAAAAGATATCCAGCACCTGCCCCAGCACCGCCTCGCGTAGCCCTGTGGCCAGACGATTGAGCGGGCCTGTGTCCGGGGCACCGTCCAGCAATGCCAACAGGGCCTCCAACTGGCTAAAAAAACGCGCTTGCTGGTCACCAAACAGCCCGTGGCTCCAGTCATCCCCATTGGCAATGCAGGGCGACTGATCGATGTGCAAGTAGCGGCGAACAGGACTGAAATCACCGAAGGCATGCCAATGCAGACTGGTGGTCGCCCCCAGCGAATACCCCACCAGCGAGAAGTCACTCAGCCCGAAATGGCTGACCAGGTCTTCCATATCCTGCATGTGATTATGAAACACATCAGGCTGGTTGAAACGCACCCGGGAAGAACCACCGGCACCGCGGAAATCCGGCAGGAAAAACTGATAGCGCCGCGCAAACGGCAGCACAAAAGGCAACCAGTCTCTGCCTTGCATGCCCAAACCATGCAGCATCAGCACCGGCTGACCACGGCCGATAATTCTTACCTGTAGCGATTCACCATCCCTGGCCGGGAAAAACGGCATCCTTTCCCCCTTGTCTTCTTATTGTCGTATTGCTTTTTTGGTCGTGCCGTGGCGATCAGCCATACAGGCACAGGTACGCCGTATCTACCGCTACCTTTACCTGAAACTTGCTGTTGGCTTCCACTTCGAAGGTCTCACCGGCAGCAAAGGTCTGCCAATCGGTCGCGCCCGGCAGTTGCACCGTCAGGGCTCCGCTGACCACGGTCATCACTTCGTGCTGGCTGGTGCCGAATTCGTAATCGCCCGGGGCCATTACGCCCACGGTGGCCGGCTTGGTTTCGGTTTGAAAGGCAATGGATGCCACCTTGGCATCGAAGTATTCGTTGACCTTGAACATGGCAAACGCCTCCGTTGAGTCAATGGAGGCGCGAGTATGCCAAAAGAGCGTGCCGGGCGCCGCTTATTTCCACTGTGTCGCGACTGCCGTGCCCTGCAGCAAGGTACGGGTTACCGGGGTCTTGGCGGCAATCTCCAACAAGCGTTCTTGCTGGGCTACCTCCAGCTCACCACTGCAGCAAAGGGTGCGCTCAATATGCTCGCCCCCTTCTTCGTCCCGGTAAAAACGCAGGTCCACGTGGATCTCACCGAGCGACCAGCCCTTTCGCTCGGCATACATGCGTAAAGTGATCGAAGTGCAGGCCCCAAGGCCTGAGAGCAGCAATTCATAAGGGTTCGGCCCCTGGTCATCACCACCCAGCGCAGCACTCTCATCGGCACTCAGCTGATGATGGCGGGCATGGATCGCCTGCTGGTATTTGTGCGTGCTGTGAACGGCGACTGTTGCCATGCTGAGCTCCTGTCTGCGAGAAGATGAGCCACACCCGAGGGGCGGCCTTTGCTTTGCGATCTGTGAGTACCATACTCCTGAAACAGGCTGCCGCGAACACACTGCCCTGGAGGTCACCATGAGCAATACCGGTCACGACGGTGAAGTGGTGGAATGCCCCAACCTCACCACCACCCTGACACTCAATGCTGTTGCCTCACGCCGGAGCATTCTCGGTAATGGCCTGCCCATCATTCGCCACCTGCCCAGTCGCACTCAACGATTGATCGGCCCCTGGTGCTTTCTTGATCACATCGGCCCCACCTCCCTCAATCCGGATAACGCGGTGGATGTGGGCACCCACCCCCATACCGGCCTGCAAACTGTCACCTGGCTATTCGAAGGCGCATTGCTGCACAAGGACAGCCTGGGGTATGAGCAAATCATTGAGCCCGGCGAACTCAACCTGATGACCGCCGGCTACGGCATCTGCCACTCCGAAGAAAGCCCGCCGGGGTTTAGCGGCCCCATGCATGGCCTGCAATTCTGGATTGCCCTGCCTGCCGAGCACGAAGACACCGCTCCGGCCTTTTCCCATCACCGTGACCTGCCCCAATGGGAACAGGACTGCGCCCAGCTTACTCTGGTTGTCGGCGAGCTGAACGGCCACCGATCCCCGGCCCAGGTCTTTTCACCGCTGGTGGGGGCGGACATCGTCGCTCGCGAAGGCGGCGAGTTGTCGCTGGCCGTGCCTGAGCACTTTGAGCTGGGATTGTGCATCAACGCAGGGGGGGCGACTCTGGAGGGATCCACACTGGAAACCGGCGAGCTCTACTATCTGGGGCAGGGACGGGATCGACTACGGCTGTCGCTGGATCCCGGCAGCCGGCTCATGCTGCTCGGCGGTGAGCCCCTGAGCCAGCCGGTATTGCTGTGGTGGAATTTTGTGGGCCGCGACCAGACCCGGCTGGAAAACGCCCTCAAGGACTGGCAACAGTGGCCAAACACACGTTTTGGTGATGTACCCGCCTACCAGGGCGGGCCCCTAAAGGCCCCCGCCCTGGACCCGACGGTGAGACTGAAAGGATGATCAGCCCGCATCCACTTCCTGACAGTACAGGGCGACACCCGTACTGTCCGGGGCGGGATGGGCAATGATCGCATCGTAGCTTCTGCCCAGCTGAATCGAACAGCTGCGATCCACCGCACTGGCTGCGCCCACCTGCAATGTCACGGTCAGCGTGGAGGATGATTCAGGCGCGCCGGTCTGGTAGCTACTGACCGCGCCGTAGTCCAACCCGGAGGCCAGGGTCGAGGCACCCACCGAAACGTCGATGTTCTGGTCTGCCTTGTCGGCCAGGGCATGAACAAAACGAACCCGAACCTGACCGGCGTCAACAGAGGCGGGGATCTGCTCATATGCCTTGAGCTTCGGCACTTGATCGCCACTGCCGGCCAGTAACCCCATCAGCACCAGGGTATAGTTTTCCCCGGCGGCAAGGGCAATCCCGGTGTCATCGACCAGAGTGGCAGTGGCGTTATTGATATCGAAAAGCACGGTTTCCGTATCCGACTCCAGCTTGAATGCCATGCCGTCTTGCTCGGTAGTCGAGTACTCACGGGCTTCAAACAGGGGCCCGGAAAGATCATTGCGAATAATCACATCGACAGTGGTGTCTTGCTGCTCATTGCCACTGCCACTCTGGTCGCCCAGTTGATTGTGGAAATAGATCCCGGTGCGCTCACGGAGAAACGATTCCACATCGTCATCACTATCACCGCCACACCCTGACAGCACCACCGTTCCGGCCAGTGCAAGCCAACCCCATTTCTGCATACGTCCTCCCAAATACTTGCGTTCTGAAGCGGCCATCGAGCTAACGATGAACCGAATTCGTTATTGTCGCAGGTAGGAAACAGAAATACGAAGAAAGTTCCAGCTAACCTGATTCAGCTATAGGGCTGGCAGTAAATCGAAATCTGATCATCGTCACTGTCAAAACGCGTATAGGCGATGATGGCATCGTAGCTTCGGCCACTGCTGACATTACAGCTGACCTGGTCAATCAGGATACCCTGGGTCTGGTTGTTGACGTCCACTTGCAGGGTGCCACCCGCAGAGAGAGTGGTGTAACTGCTGGCGCTGCCATACTCCAGATCTGATGCAAGCTGCTGGGTGCCGCCGGGCAAGGTCACACTGAGGTCATCACCGGACAAGCGGGAAAGGGTATTGATAAAACGCACCCGAATCTGGCCACTGGCCACATCTACATCCTGGTAACGAAAACTTCTTAATTGGCGATTGTCGAGTGTCGTGTCCCCCATCATGACCACCGTATAGCGGTCACCGGCTACCAGCGTCTGGTTGATCGGCCCATTGATCAGTGTTGTCCCTGAACTACGGCCACGAACATCAAACTGGAGGTTTTCGTTGTCGTCATCCAGCTCGATCTGGTTGCTGCTGACATTACCCGATTCGGTATAGCCACGATCCTCGCTGAGGGGGGTATTCATGTCGTCCACATAAAAATCCACCACCACATCATCACTACTGCCGCCAGAGCTCTGGGTTAGCTGGTTGTGGAAATACAGGCGGGTGCTGTCGCCAAAGATATCCTCGTCTTCATCACAGCCGAAGGCAGACAAACCGGCGATGGAAGCCGCCAGCACCATGCGCAGAAAAATCACGGTCATTCACTCCCGGAGCGGTCTGACTGCTGTTCCAACAACGCAGCAGCAGGTTCGCCCTCATTGAATTCACGAATAAAGATACCCCAGAACGCCACAAACAACGCAGCCAGAAGGGGACCAAGAGCGAACCCGGTAATCCCGAACATGGCCAGCCCGCCCAGGGTGGAAAACAGCACCACGTAATCCGGCAACTTGGTATCCCGCCCCACCAGGATCGGACGCAAGATATTATCGACCAGACCGATCACGAAGATACCGTAAAGCAACAACACGGTAGCACTGATCACATCACCCACGGCATACAGATACACCGCCACCGGCAACCAGATAAGGCCAGCACCTACCGCAGGGATCAATGACAGCACCGCCATCACTACCCCCCACAAAAACGCACCCGGAATTCCGAGCCACCAGAAGATCAACCCACCCAGGGCCCCCTGGGTAATGGCCACCACCAGATTGCCCTTGATGGTGGCACGGGTGACTTCGGCAAACTTGGCGAAAAGCAGCTTCTCGCGTTCGTCACCCAATGGCAGGGCACGAATCAGCATGGCCACCATGGCGTCGCCATCACGCAACAGGAAAAACGCCAGATACAACATCAGGGCCAGGTTGAGGAAAAACTGGAAAGTATTCTGCCCCACGGCCAGTGCCCGTTTGGCAAGAAACTGTCCGGCGCCGGTAAAGGCCTGGACCGCCTGTTGTTTGATGCGCTCCAGATCAATATCAAAGCGCTCGGCCAACGCTTGTATCCCGGGAAACGCCTGCTTGATCTTGTCGACGTAGTCGGCCAGGTTGACCTCGCCACTCTGGACTTTCTGGAACAACCCGACCCCTTCTGTGACAAAAGACGTTGCCACGAACAACACCGGAATAATCACCAGCACCACGCACAGGGTGAGCGTTAACAAGGCCACCAGGTTGCGCCGATTGGGCCAGCGCGCCAGCACACGCTTCTGGAACGGATAGAAGATCACGCTGATGGCACAGGCCCAGAAAATGGGGGCAAAGAAGGGCTGCATCATCAGGGCAAATACCAGACTTACCCCAATCAATGAAAACAGAAATGCGCGGCGTTCCAGCTTGTCAGACGTCCCTGCCATGATTGAATCCTTGTTATGCAGCGGTCACCAGCAGACTGGTCCCCAGATAGGCCATATAGGCCACATACACCACCAGCAAACCGACCCCGTTGCTGCGGGTGATTTGCCCCTTGCGGCCCCACAGGCCAAAGCCCATCACAAACAACGCCAGCGTCAGCGCCATCATCAGGCCCCAGTCCCGCTGCAGCACACCGGGCTCCACCGCCATCGGGCTAATGGCACCGGCAATACCGACCACGCCGAGGGTATTGAACAAGTTCGAGCCTAGCACGTTGCCGAAGGCGATATCGTGTTCGTTCTTTTTCACCGCCGCGATACTGGACGCCAGCTCCGGCAGCGAGGTGCCAATGGCCACGATGGTCAGGCCGATGATCAGATCACTGACCCCAAGGCTCTGGGCAATGAACACCGCTCCCCACACCAGCAGCCGCGAGCTGGCCACCAGCAGGATCAGCCCTACCACCAGCCAGAACAGCGCTTTTTTCAAAGGTAACGGATGGTCGGCCAGATCTGTTTCCACCTCGCCACCGAGCACATCCCCCTTGCCGCTCATGGCCGCGTAGATCGACCACCCCATCAGCACCGCCAGCAGCGCAATCAGAATCCAGGCATCGGTGCGGGTGATATTGCCGTCGATGAGCTGGTAACCGGCAATCAGGGTAATCACGGCCAGAATCGGCAACTCTTTCTTGAGGATCGCGGAGTTCACCGCAATGGGGCTGATCACCGCCACCACCCCCAGAATCAGGGCGATATTGGAAATATTGGAACCGTAGGCGTTACCCAGTGCCAGGGAAGGATTGCCTTCGAGGGCGGCCAGCGCCGATACCACCATCTCCGGCGCCGAGGTACCGAAACCGACAATCAGCATGCCGATCAGCAACGGCGGCATACCCGCATGGGCCGCCGTGCCCGCAGCCCCTTCCACAAATTTGTCGGCACTCCACACCAGCAGAATCAGCCCGCCAATCACGGCGGCAATGGCCAGCAACATCGGTACTCCTTGGGGTCATGTAGTCGTCAGGCTGGCACATTGTGGCAGAGAGCCGGGACAGAGGCACCCTTGAGACGCAAGTTTCGACAGGCCGAGCCGGCACGCTTGCCGGCCAGCGATGCGGCCCTGTTAACCCGGCATCGCTGGCAGGCAAGCTGCCCCAGAAATCAGCATCCCTGCCCCGGGGCCGTCACGACTCACACATGCTGATCCTTACCCGGCTTGATGCCATAGGCGAGGGTATACAGCACCGGGATCACGATCAGGGTCAGCACGGTGGCAAAGCCCAGACCAAACATGATTACCACGGCCATGGACTCGAAGAAGGCGTCGAACAGCAACGGCACCATGCCAAGGATGGTAGTAATTGCCGCCATGCAGACCGGCCGCACCCGGGAAATGGACGCCAGCACCACTGCCTCGAACGGCTCGCGACTCTCCATTTCGAGCTTGATCTGCTCCACCAGCACAATGCCGTTCTTGACCAGCATCCCGGACAGACTGAGGAAGCCCAACAGCGCCATGAAACCGAACGGCGCATTAAGCAGCAACAAGCCCAGGGTCACCCCGATAATCGCCAGCGGCACCGTGGCCCAGATCACCAGTGGCTGGCGCAGGGAGTCAAACAGCAACATGGTGATGATGAACATGAACAGATAGCCCATTGGCAGGCTGCCAAACACCGCCGCCTGGGCATCACTGGAGGCCTCATATTCGCCCCCCCAGGTGAGGGAATACCCCGGCGGCAGCTCCAGCGCCGCAATCGCCGGGCGAATCCGTCGCAATACCTGGTCTGCGGTTTCCTCACCCAGCACATCGGGCTCCGCCTGCACCGTCAGGGTACGCTTGCGATCGCGACGCATGATCAACGCGTTTTCCCACTCGGTCTCGAAGTCACCTACCACCTGACTAATGGGAATGTAGGTGGAATAGACCGGCGACCAGACCTGCACATCGTTGAGATTATTGGCGCTTAACCGTTCATCATCCGGCGGCCGCGCCACAATCGGCAGCAACTTGCTGCCATCACGGTACAGGCCCACCGTGCGGCCACTGAAGTTCAGCGCCAGGGTATTATCCAGATCCTCACGGCTGATCCCGGCCCGCCGGGCCTGGGCTTCCAGAAACTGCGGACGAATCACCTTTTCCTGCTGACGCCAGTCGTGGCGGATACTTTCCAGCGCGCCATCGTCGGCCATGATGGCCTGCGCTTTCAGGCCCAGCTCGCGCAACACCGTGGGATCCGGGCCACTGAAACGCGCCTCGATAGAGGCCGCCGGGCTGGGCCCGATCATCAGCCGCTTCACCTTGGCAAACGCCTGCAGATGTTCACTGCGGATCAAGTCACGGGTCGCGGCCAGGGCCGGATCAATGCTGTCACGGTCTTTCACTTCCACAATCAGCTGGGCGTAACTGGGGTAACTTTTTTCCGGCGCGTAAGGCAGCATGAAACGGGCCGCCCCCTGACCAATGGTGGTGGTCACCTGGGTGACGCTGTCCATCTCCAGTAACGAACGCTCCAGACGCTCGGATGCCTCACGGGTAGCGCGAATATCACTGCCCTGGGGCAGCCAGTAATCCACCAGGAACATGGGCGTGTTGGACGGCGGAAAGAACGCCTGCTTGACGAAACCGAAGCCCAGCACCGCCAGCACCAGCAACACCCCCATGCCGGACAGCGTCAGTACCCGATGATGGATGGCCCGGTCCAGCAAGCGCCTGTACAAGACAAACACCCGGCCCTTGTAGGGATCCTCGGCTTCTCCATCTGCACCGCCCACATCCTTGTCACTGAAGAACTGTTCGGCGAAAAACGGCACCAGGGTAATCGCGGTAATCCAGCTTAACAGCAGGGAAATCAGCAACACCCAGAACAGGCTGTTGGTGTACTCGCCGGTGGCATCATCAGACAACCCAATCGGAGCAAAGGCCATAATGGCAATCACTGTGGCGCCCAGCAGCGGCCAGACGGTCTGCTTCACCACCTCGCTGGCGGCCTGCAATTTGGACAGCCCACGCTTCATGCCCACCAGGATCCCTTCGGTGACCACGATGGCGTTATCCACCAGCATCCCCAGCGCAATAATCAGCGCCCCCAGGGAGATTCGCTGCAGATCAATGGCCAGCATTTTCATCACGATGAACGTGCCCAGGATGGTCAGCAGCAGCACGCCCCCCATCAGCACCCCGGAACGCAAGCCCATGAACACCAGCAAGACCGCTATCACGATGGCCACGGCTTCGCCGAGATTCAGCATGAAGGCGCTGACCGACTTGTCCACTTCGTTGGGCTGGTTATAGACGGTGGCCAGCTCCATGCCGGCTGGGCGCTGGTATTCCAGTTCCGCCAGACGCTGGTCCACTCTTGCCCCCACGTCCACCACATTGACCCCTGAAGCGAACGAAATGCCCAGCGTCAGCGACGGCCCTCCATTAAAGCGATACAGGTGTCCCGGCACTTCCGCATAGCCGCGCTCGATGGTGGCCACATCCCGCAGGTACACCAGCTCGTCGGCCCCCGGGTCGGAGATAAGCAAATTCCCCATGGCCTGAACCGTGGGGAATTCACCAGTGGGGTAGATGCGGATGTATTCGTCACCCACCCGCACCTTGCCCGCCGGATTCACCGTATTCTGGGTCTGCAGCAGGCCGAAAATACGGTCAGGGCTGATGCCCAGTGAAGCCAGTCGGGTCCGGGAGATTTCCACCAGCACCTGCTCTTCACGCTGACCGCCGACCACCACCTTGCCGACCCCTTCCACCAGCACCAGCTCACGGGTCAGGTAGTCCGCGTAATCCTGCATGTCTTGATAGCGGTACCCTTCGCCGGTAATGGCCAGCAGAATGCCGTACACATCGCCAAAATCATCTATTACCTGAATGGTGCCTGCGCCCGGGGGTAGCTGGCCCTGCAGGTCGGTCATCTTGTGACGCAACTCATCCCAGATCTGCTTGAGCTGACTGGCCCGATAGCGCGGTTTCATTTCCACCTGCACCTGGGACAGGCCATTGCTGGAAATGGAGGTGACGTTCTTCACGTAGGGCAAGCTCTGGATGGCACGCTCCACCGGCAGCGTCACCTCCTCTTCGACCTGGCGAGGCGAAGCACCCGCATACTGGGTGATCACCATGGCAATCTTGAGCGTGAACTCCGGGTCTTCCAGCTGTCCCAGGCGGGTAAAACTGATGGCCCCGCCGACCAACAGAATCAGGGTGAACAGCCAGCTGACCACCTTGTGGCGGATGCTGTACTCGGCGATGTTCATCACTTACAGGCCCCGCTCTTTCACCAGTTCACGGACCGCCTGTCCATCCTTGAGATGGTGCACCCCGGCGCTGACAATACGGTCACCCGCGGCCAGACCATCAGTGATTTCGACACCGTCACCCACGACCTGCCCCAACGTCACGCCAGTGGCAGAAACCGTTCCGGCGTCCGCATCAAACAACCAGACAAAGGCGCCGTCTTCACCGTCCTTGTTGAACACCGCCTCCACCGGCACCTGGGGCCAAGTGGTGGACTCACGCATGATCTGGCTGAGGTCGATCGCCACATCCACACTCATGCCCGGCAGCACCATGATGCCGTCAGGGTTGGGCATGGTCAGGGTAATGATGTAAGTCTGGGTGCGATCGTCGGCGCTGGCCTCATGTTCCTTGTAGCTGGCCTTGAACACCTTGTCCGGTGCGCCTTCAAAGCGCAGGTCCGGCTGGTAATCATCACCATCCTTTTTGAGGTTGGTAAAGAACCGCTCCGACACCGCAAATTCGATATCGATGTTCTTGTTGCCTTGCAGGTACAGGATCGGCTCCTTGGCCTGCACAAACTGGTAATTTTCCACGTGGGTGCGGGCAACCGTGCCGGCATAGGGCGCTCTCAGCCGGGTATAGTTCACGTTGTCCCGGGCCAGACTCAGTGCCGCTTCCGCCTGACGTCGCTTGGCCTGGATTTCATCGAACTGGGCCTCGGAAATCACCCCGCGTTCATGCAGGCTGATGCTGCGCTGGTACTGACTGTTGGCCAGATCATACTGGGCCTGACGGTCAGCCAGCTGGTTGCGGAAGTCCGCCGGATCCAGCGCCGCCAGCAACTGCCCTTTCTTGACCTCTTCACCGGCGCGGACCGGAAACTTCACCAGCTGCCCGGACACCCGAAACGCCAGCTCAGAGCCTTCGGTGGCCACAACCTTGCCCGGGTAATGGCGCAATTGCCCTTCTGCGGTACTGTCCACCGTAAAGAGTTTCACCGGCTGGGGCTGTGTAGCCACTGTTTCCGGCTCATCCGCACATCCCCACAGCGCCAGGGTCAGACCCAGCAATGCCCAGACACGTTGCATGTTGCTCTCCCGAATCCTTGTTTGGTACTTGTGAGTACCATTATCACACAGCTTGTTGGTCATCCGTGAACAAACTTCAACTCAGGCTAACCATTGTGGCCCGTGATGAATGTGATGTCTTTGTTGACTCGGGACACGCAGACACGTGGACAGGCCGGGTGGCGTACCAGAAAAAAGAAGGCCGGCAGATGCCGGCCAAGGGGGGAAGAGGGTTGGCCCTGTACCGCCACATCCAGTGGCGGCCCTGGGCCGGACGGTGAGCGCATCACGCGTCATTGGGTAGCCTCGATAAGCAATGACAACATGATAGCCACCGGCTATTCAGAAGAACATTTGATTACCACTATCCCGGCAATCAGTGCTGACTATCAGCCCAGATGGGCAGATAGCATCCACGCAGCCTTCTCGTGGATCTCGATACGGTCACTGGCGACCGCACCCGAGCCCTCATCTTCATGCTCTGCTGCGAGCTTCAACACCCTGTTGGCCCGTTCGGCCACAGTGCGATGATCCGCCGCCAGCTCCTTGATCATGTCACTGGCTGCCGGATCTCCATCGGCATCGTTCACGGTGGACAGCTTCGCAAATTCGCCATAGCTGCCCGGCGCCTTCCAGCCCAGGGCACGAATGCGTTCGGCGATGGTGTCCACGGCTTCGGCCAGCTCCACGTACTGCTCTTCGAACAGCAGATGCAGGCTATGGAACATGGGGCCGGTCACATTCCAGTGATACTTGTGGGTCTTCAGGTACAAGGTGTAGCTCTCGGCCAACAGCTTGCTTAACTCTTCTGCCACTTGCTTGTTGTGCTCGATCATCCTGTCCTCCATCTGCTTGATCAGAATCTGGTTGGGCCAGGCTGGCCCGTACCCAAGCCCTGATGTCAGCAACCCCTCTTTTCAACCTGGCAAGAAAAGGGTTTTACGATGACTTTACGAAAGGCTGTCCGAAATGGCGCTTTACAGGGGGTTTTGCCTCTCGGCATCATGCAGACTCTTTTCCTGAAACGTTTCACCGATCACCGCCAGAGGGCCTCAATGGCTGCCACCCCGACCCCGGAACCGCCCTACTCGATCCTTGAAGAATGGTTGAATGGACTGACCCACGGCATTGGGGTAGCGCTGAGCATCGCCGGCACCGTGGTCTTGATCGTCGCCGCCAGCATGATGGGCGACCCCTGGAAAATCGTCGGGTTCAGCATTTTTGGCGCCAGCCTGATTTTGCTCTACAGCGCCAGCACCCTGTACCACAGCCTGCGCAGCCCGAAATTGCGCGCGGCCTTCAAGATGCTCGACCATTGCGCCATTTACGGGCTGATTGCCGGCACCTACACCCCCTTCCTGCTGGTGAATCTGCGCGGCCAGACAGGCTGGATTCTGTTTGCGGTGATCTGGGCGCTGGCGCTCACCGGCATTGGACTCAAGGCCCTGTACGGCCACCGGTTCAAGATGCTGCGCGTTGGCATTTACCTGGCCATGGGCTGGCTGATCCTGTTTGCCTCCAACGATCTGACCACCAAGCTCAACGACACTGGCTTCTGGCTGGTTCTGGCGGGCGGCATCACTTATACGGTAGGCGTGATCTTCTACCTGGCGGATCGCATCATCCCCTTCAACCACGCTATCTGGCACCTGTTTGTCGTCGGCGGCAGCGTCTGCCATTTCTTTGCCATGTACTACGGTGTTCTGCCGTTCGAATCCATCGCCGTCTGAAGTGCCCTCTCCGGATCTTGTCTTTTCTGCGCCAATCAATATATATTATCAAATAATGTATTTTGAATGACGTGATGACAGGAACCCCATGCAACCCGATCCCGCCCTGCTGCGCACCAACGCCTGCGCCGCCAGCCAGATGCTCAAGGCCCTGTCTCACCCCGACAGATTGATGCTGCTCTGCCAACTGGCCGATGGCGAGGAACGCAGTGTCAGCGAACTGGAAACGCTGACGGCGCTTTACCAGCCCTCGCTATCCCAACAACTGGGAGTATTACGACGGGAAGGATTGATTGCCCCCCGCCGTGAAGGCAAGCAGATGTTTTACCGGGTCGCCGATACCCGCGCACTGGCCATTTTGCACACCTTGTACCAACAGTTCTGTGCGGAAACGGAGACAACGCCATGACCGTTGACTGGCAGGCCTTTACCCCCTGGAGCGCCCTGGGTGGTGGCGCCCTGATCGGGCTCTCCGCTGCCTGGCTATTACATGCCAATGGCCGCATCGCAGGCATCAGCGGTATTGTCGGCGGACTGCTGCAACGGCCCGCCGGTGACCACGGCTGGCGGCTGGCCTTCATTGCTGGCCTGTTGACCGCCCCGCTGGTCTGGACGCTGTTTGCACCACTGCCCGCGCTGGTGATCGACGCAGACTGGCCCGTGTTGGTCATCGCCGGGCTGGTGGTCGGTATCAGCACCCGCTACGGCGCCGGCTGCACCAGCGGTCACGGGGTGTGTGGCCTGTCGCGGCTGTCGCCACGATCGATGGCCGCCACCGTCGCCTTCATGGCCAGCGGCTTTGTGACCGTCTATGTGATTCGTCACCTGTGGGGAGGCCTGTAATGCGGGGCCATCATTTTGCAGCGTTTATCGCCGGGCTTGCCTTCGGGGCCGGCCTGCTTCTCGCCGGCATGGCCAACCCCGCCAAGGTGCTGGCCTTCCTGGATCTTGCCGGTCACTGGGACCCGTCTCTGGCACTGGTCATGGGCGCCGCCATACCGGTATCAGCCATGGGCGTGTACCTGGCCCGTCAGCGCAGCGCCCCATTCTTCGCGCGGGCATTTCAGCTACCCACCCGCCGCACACTGGACAAACGACTGGTTCTTGGCGCCTTGGGATTTGGTATTGGCTGGGGGCTGGCCGGATTCTGCCCGGGGCCGGCGCTGGTCGCGTCAGGCGCTGGTAGCGCCAAAGCCATGACCTTTGTCGCCGCAATGCTCAGCGGGATGTTGATCTTTGAGGGACTGGAGCGTCGCAAGGCGAGCCCGTAGCAAGGGCAAGGACACTATGTCCAATGTGGCGGGCTGAGGGCTTGACCTAGAATCAGTGGGAACGGTGAACATTGATCGGGCAAGGTGCCCGGGCCTGTTCTGCCCCCCCCCCCCACAGCCTTGAGAGAGCACACACCATGAACTGGGTCCCGATCATTCTGCTCGTGTTCAAACTGGTCGTGTTTGGCGTCGGCATGTTCTTCGCCATCAAGTGGCATTACGACCAGGACAAGAAACTGAAAAAACAGGCACGCTCCCCTGACGCTACGAGAGAGGAGCGCGGCGCCGCGAGACGCTGATGCTTACAGCAGCTTCTCGATGTCCTTGCGGATCGCTTCCGGCTTGTCGGTGGGGGCGTAGCGCTTGATCACCTTGCCCTCCTTGTTCACCAGAAACTTGGTGAAATTCCACTTGATGCCCTTGCTGCCCAGCACCCCTGGCGCTTCCTGCTTCAGGTAGGTGTACAACGGGTGGGCGTTGTCACCATTCACATCGATCTTGTCGAACATGGTGAAACTGACACCGTAGTTTTTCTGACAGAACGCCCCGATTTCATCCGCCGCACCCGGCTCCTGCTTGCCAAACTGGTTACAGGGAAACCCGAGGATCTCCAGCCCCTTGTCCTTGAGGTCGTCGTAAAGGCCTTCCAGCCCTTCAAACTGCGGCGTGAAACCGCATTTGCTGGCAGTATTCACAATCAGCATGACCTTGCCCTTGAAGTCAGCCAGGTTTTTCTCGTCGCCACTCAAGGTGGTAGCAGAATAATCGTAGATCCCCATCGTTTCTCCGTTTCCCTGTTTTGCCGGATACCGGCGGTTACTCTGAAAGCGCGTTAATGACCGCCCGGGCCACCGCCTCACTGGACTGTGGATTCTGGCCGGTTACCAGCTTGCCATCCGTGATCGCGTGCGCAACAAACTTGTCAGCCAGATCCAGTGTTGCCCCCAACTCTTCCAGTCGAGTGGCCAACAGGAACGGCATCACCTCATCCAGCCCAACCTCACGCTCTTCGTCGTTGGTGAAGCAGGCGACGGTACGATTCTGTACCAGCGGGGAGCCATCTTCATTACGCAGCCCGACCAGTGCCGCCGGGCCATGACACACCGCGCCCAGCAGGCCGCCATCCGCCCAGGTACGTTCCATCACCGCGGCCACCAACGGATTATCCGGCATATCGAACATGGCGCCATGGCCTCCCGGGACAAAGACACCGCTAAAACCGTCTTCCCAGACATCTTCCAGCGCACGGGTATCCTGCAGCTGGTCGATTGCCTCGGTCCATTGCGCCTTCTGGTCATCATCGGGCACAGAATTCGGGTCCACCGGGATCTTGCCTCCGCGAGGGCTGGCGACCACCAGCGGCACCTGATGCTCCCGGAACAGCAGATAAGGGACGGCGAATTCCTCCAGCCACAGCCCTGTTTGCTGCCCCTGTCCCATCTGGGATGCGCTGGTGACCAGCATCAGTAACGGTTTATCCAGATTCATGAAGACCTCCCTTGCCGTATATTCTGTTCATCACAGCACAGCCCGTGGCAACATGCCGTGAGTGATTACCGTGGGACTTTGCCACGCGTTTCTCAAGGGATAACCGAGACTTTTACGATATGGACTGGCACGCACTGTTGAACAAGGCCCGCCTGGGCGGACGAAGCGCCAAGGACGAAAGCGGCCGTACCGCCTTTCTGCGTGACCATGACAAGATCATATTTTCCGGGGCATTCCGGCGGCTGGCCCGCAAGACCCAGGTGCACCCACTGGCCACCAACGACCATGTCCACAACCGCCTGACCCACTCTCTGGAAGTGTCCTGCGTTGGCCGCACCCTGGGCATCCGCGCCGGTGAGCGGCTGCACAGCAAACGTTTGCTCCCCGACACGGTCAGTGCCACCGACTTTGGCGACATCGTCCAGTCTGCGTGTCTGGCCCACGACATTGGTAACCCGCCGTTTGGGCATACTGGCGAGCGCGCCATTCGCGCCTGGTTCCAGGAACGGGGTCAGCGCTTTCTGGATCTGCTGCCAACCCACCAGCAAAGTGACCTGACGTTTTTCGAGGGTAATGCCCAGGGGTTTCGCATCCTCACCAAAAGCGAATATCACCAGTATGACGACGGCATGCGTCTCACCTACGCCACGCTCGCCACCTTCCTCAAGTACCCCTGGCTGTCCGCCGATGCCTCGGACAGTAACAAACCGGGCAAATACAGCGCTTTCGTATCGGAAGCATCCGCCTTCCACGAAGTGGCAACGGCGACCGGCCTGCTAGAGCTGTCACCCGGACGTTACTGCCGTCATCCGCTGGCCTACCTGATGGAGGCCGCCGATGACTTCTGCTACGCCATCATTGATCTGGAAGATGGTCTGGAAATGGACCTGCTGCACTGGGATGAGGTCTACGCCTTGCTGCAGCCTGCTCTCCCCGATACCCGCGAGGTCAGCGAACTGATTCATTCCGACCTGCGCGATGGCCGCAAGGCGGCGCTACTGCGAGGCAAGATCATTGAGCGATTTATTGAAGCAGGGGTCGAAGCGTTTGTCGCCAACCATGAACGTCTGTTGCTCGGCCGCATGGAGGGCGATCTGATCAGCCATTGCGAGCCGGCGGTGCGGGATGTGGTGGAGAACGCCAAACAACTGGCTCGCTCAAAAGTGTTCGAGCATCCCCGCAAGATCGAACTGGAAATTGGTGCCTTCGAAGTCATGGGCGCCCTGCTCGATGGGCTAATCGAAGCCGCCGTGTCTCACGCCTGCAACAGCGCCAGAAACTATCGCCACGAACGCATCATCGACCTGATCGGCCGACACAGCTTCCCCGATAACCTCGAACAGCTACCAGAGCAGGAAAGGATCTATCAGTGCATCATGCGCGCACTGGATTTTCTGGCGGGCATGACAGACAACTACGCCACTTATCTGGCCAAACAGTTTTCGGGAATGGCGGAGACGCGTTACTAGAACCCTTTCGTAACCGAACAAAAAACGCCCTGAAATTCAGGGCGTTTTCCTTCTGCTTCGTTTTCGGTGCAGGCAGACTAGTCAGCCATTCTTACCCCAACCGCCACGAAAGTTTCGAGCCCGGAGGTGCCATCACCTTCGTCAAGACCACCACCACCTGACGCAATAATCTTGCCATCAGAAGAGAGGCTGAACGACTCGGAACCACCGTCACTCCAGGTCACGTTAAGAGTCTGGCCAGTAACAGACCAGGATCCCCCGCCGGTTTCGTTGTCATCCCAGGTATCCACATAGTGAGAACAACCGGATTCGCTACAAATATTCGCGTCCAGGCTGATAAAACGCCCTTGCTCGCTGAACGTTTCGTCCAGGGAGTTATCGCTATTGAACGTCAGAGTGGCGATACCACCAAAGCGCTCAAGGTTAGCGCCACCGCCTTCATCAAGTTCAATAATTCCACCGGAGAAATACAGCTGGTAAGTGGAACCACTCACGATATCTGCAAGTTCAGCCACTTCCCCAGCGGCCTCTTCCAATGCGGTAATGCGCTGGTTGTTATCATTGATCGCAGCAATCAATGCCGCGAAGTTGCCATTGACCTCGCTGGCTACCGCCGGCGTGTTAGCACTGAATTGTGTTACATCACCTTCAGTAACTTCAGAAGCCATCGCGTTGGCGCTCAGCACGGCGGCGGTGAGGCCAGTCAGAATCATCTTTTTCATGTCTATTACCCTCTAAGGTTATGTCCTTTAACCAATGGCCTCACTGCCAGTTGGCTTGATCCCAGTTAAAATCATTCCAGACGGCAGCGGCGGGGCCGGATCCGTCTTCCACAAAGCTCACCACAACGTCACAGTCTGCAACGATGTCACCGGTGGTATAGGTGCTTCCATCTTCACCCAGAGAACCGTTACAGCCGCTGATGCTGTTAATCACGTAACCCTCACTTGGGCTGACCGTCAGCTCCCGGAAGTCACCATGGACAACAGCTTCCAGGTTCATACCGGAAATCATGCCGTTTTCACCCTGTACGGTGGCAGTGATGGTGTAGGTCTTCTGTTCGAAAGAGGCTTCCACTGAGCAAGCTTCTGTAATGGCGCCGGTGGTATAGGCGCTACCTTGCAGCGTGCCACCACAACCGGTCACACCGGTTAGCTCGTAACCTTCGTCTGCGGTGACCGTGAACACCTGGCTCTCACCGTGGTTCACCATGGGGTTGGCTGGCGAGAAGCTGCCATTGGCTGCGATCGTGGTTACCTGGTATTGCAGCGGATCGAAAGTCACCGCCACGGAACAATTGCCTGTGATCCCCGCAGTGGTGTAAATGCTGCCTTCCAGGCTGCCGCCACAGGTGCCACCAACGGCGCCAATCTGGTGCCCTTCGTCAGGCGTCAGCGTAAAGCTGGCTGAACTACCATGCTCAACCGTTGCACTGGATTGCGAGGCGGTGCCATTGCCCGTGACCTGGGTTGTCACGGTATAGCTCATCAGGCTCAGTACCGCTTCCACCTGACAGGCCTCGGTCACCGGGCCAACGGTGTAGCCGCCATTCTGACCGGTAGCAGCGACCTCACAGGTATCCCCAGCCACCGAGTCCACCTGGTAGCCCATCATCGCAGTCAGTGTCAGCGAACCGTTCTGGCCATGGCCTACCGTCAGCGAATCAGGATCAAAACTCCCTTCGCCCACGACATTGGTCGTTACCGCATACTGCTTCAGGGCAAAGCTCGGGGTGAGAGTACAGGCTGCCGTGATCGGCCCCGTTGTGTAGGTGGTCCCTTCAAGCGAACCCCCACACCCCTCTACGCCCAGCAGGTCATAGCCTTCATCGATACTGATCTCGAACACGGTGCTGTCACCGTGGTCCACCAGGGCCGAACCGGGCAGCACCGCACCACCCATCACCGAAGCTGTGCTCACTTCGTATTCATTAATGACAAACGATACAGACAGACTACAGGTGGCCTCGATGGCATCGGTGGTAAAGATCCCGCCCTCCAGGTCCCCGTCACAACCTGTCACCGTATCAATGCTGTAACCGGTGTCCGGTGTAATGGTGAAGTCGACCGTGGCACCGCCCAACACCGACACCGACGCAGGCGATACGCTACCGTTGCTACCGGCTGCAGAGGACAGCGTGTAGCTAGCGACACCAAGCTCTTCATTCTCGGACGCGTAGTCGTTGATCGCATCAACCAGATCACTGCTGCTGGTATCTGGCAAGGTTCCGGCATTGTCACCGATGGTGATATTGCCACCATCCTTCTTGCCATCCACGACGCCATCGGAGGCATCCTCAATGAGCGCAATCACGGTTTCAAACGGGTCGGTAGAGCCGCTCAGGGTGTTCGCCTGGGTAGAGAGCCCCCCCAGCACCGCAGCGTACTGCTTGGCGGCGGCATCATCCCCGCTGGTCGCAGGAACGGTAGTCAGTGGATCGAAAGACACACCCAACACGTCGTCAAGCACAGCACGGCCCGCGTTGACCGCATCATCCAGCGAAGCACCACTGCTGTTACCCAGGTGTTCACGGGCAGCTCTCACCAGCAGCTCACTCACCGGCGTTACTGCTGCAGTCTCCGCCCCTGCGGGCAGGAAAGAGTTCAAACTGCCGGCAGTGACGGTGGCGCCCGTGGCTTCATCCTCGTAAGTGCCACCGGACGCCTCGATCAACAACGGGCGCGGTACCGAATCTGGAATGTCCACAGACCAGCTGCCGTCAGCCGCTGTGGTAATCGGCCCGGCCACCGCATCGCCGGTCTTGTTACCGGCGGCATCCATGCTGTAGATGTAGAGTGTCGCGCCAGCGACAGGTCCCTTGGTAACGGCGCCAGCAACGCTGGACTTTGGTGCCGCAGGTGCCGGTGTTGCGCCACCGCCACTACTGCCACCACCGCCCCCACATCCGGCAATGGCCACAGCCACCGCCAGACTGGCGATTCTGAATGTTCCCTTCATGTGTGATATCTCCAATCACCCCGATTGAGTTTGCTCAATCATTAGAAGGGAGCCCTCCACGTCGCGCATCCCCCATATGGGGTATGCGAGCAACATCGAAGTACTATGCAGAGAGAATCAGGGAGAAGGGGGTTGTGACAGCTGACCGTCCAGCACCTTGAGGAAAAGCTCGAACTGGTAAGGGAAACGCCAGTCCTTTTGGTGCAATTGATGCGGTGAGTACCAACCCATGGCACTCACCTCCACCTGCGATGCCGTGGGCACAGGCAGTTCCGGTGTCGCAGGCAGCGGCTCAGCCGGGTAACAACGATAGAGATGAAAGCCGTTCTTCATCACTTGCAATCGCGTCCCAACCACCACGTCGATACCTGTCTCTTCCCGGGTTTCCCGATAAGCGGTGCACTGTGCCAGTTCACCGGCCTCCAGCGTCCCGCCCGGCACACCCAGCTTGCCGCCCCAGCGATGCGTAATCAGCAAAACCTTGTCGCCCTGAACTATCAGACAACCCGCATTGGCGCGGCGATCATCCTCTTCACCCGGCACGCGCGGGCAATCCGCCAGGGCCGCAAACGCGGGCAGCAGAAGCAGGGCAACGATGATCAAACGATTGAGGGTCATAAGGATAGCCTGACGCTTTGAAATGACGCTGTCATGGCATTTTGCTGGCTGTTTTTTTGGGGGGGAGGGCTAATCCAGCGCTCTGGGAGAGTGAACAGTTAACAGTGAATAGTGAATAGTGAACAGCGAAAACGACACCCGGTTTTCAGGCACCTGCACTCGCTTAAACAGTGGTCCGCGGCCTCAGGCCGTTGAGTAAGCCCAATACGCTAACGCGCAACTGTTCACTGTTAACTATTCACTGTTAACTGATCAGCGGCAGCCGGTGTTCCCGCGTCGCGGCAATCACTTCGTCGGGCACAATAATTTCGGTGGCCAGTGGCAGGTGGTCCGAGAGTCGGCAGTCTTCCAGTACCCGGGTGTGCTGGCTTTCCAGACCCGGTGACAAGAGGATATGGTCGATGTGGCGGTCCGGTGCCCAGCTGGGATAGGTGTTGAGATTGTCCGCTTCCACGGTAACCAGTCCCAACTCTGCCAACGGTGATGCATACAGGTGCTCAAGGCGACAGTTGAAGTCCCCCATCATCACCACATACTTGTAGTCACGCAGCATACGATGAAGATACGCCAGCTGGGTATTACGGACTTTTTCGCCCAGCGCCAAATGCGCCACCACCACCACCAACGGCTGGATGGGATGACCATACTTGATCACGATGGCCCCCCGACCAGGCAAGCCGGGCAAACGGTGATCGGTGACTTCGAAGGGCTGCAAACGGCTCAGAAAGCCGTTGCTAAACTGGCCAAGACGGCCAAGATTGCGATTGAGCTGCTGGTGCCAAAACGCAAAATCGCCCTTGGAGGCCAGATGCACCAGTTGGTTCATGTTACGCGAACGCAGGCTGCCACCATCCACTTCCTGCAGGCCCACCACATCAAAGTGGCTGAGCACCCCGGCAATCTGTTCGATGGTTTCAATACTGCGCGGGTGCGCAACTAGATGCTTCCAGCTGCCGGTGATGTAATCACCGAACTTCTGGCTACCGATGCCGGCCTGAATGTTGAAGCTGAGCAACTTCAGGCGATTATCGGGTAACAACACCTCACGGGTCTGGCGCGTCTTGCGGGCACCCTCCCGAACGAAGGAAAAGCCCGCAGGGCGGGCTTTCCAGTCTCGATAGGCAGTACGGGCCTTATCCAGCAGCATGGATCAACCGCCGTTCTTTTCCTTGTTGGCCAGATATTCGATGACCTGGAACAGCTCCTTATCATCTTTCAGGTTCTGGCGCAGGATCAGATACTTGCCGTTCACCACAAAGTTGGGCACGCCGGGGATCTTGTAGGTCCGGGTCAGGGCATCAGCCTGACGGATCTTGGTGGACACCCCGAAGGAGCTGTACAACTTGTTGAACTGCTCCGGCTCCACCCCGTACTTACGGAAGAAGTTGGCCAGTGCCGGCTCGCTGAACAGCGGCTCACGGTGCTTGTGAATGGCGTCAAACAGCGGCGCGTGGATTTCGTCCACCAGACCCAGAGCCTCTTCAACATAATAGGCGCGAGCCAGCGGCTCGGCATTGCGCAGGAACAGTACCGGGGTACGAACGTAGTCGATGTAGTCCGGCTTTTCCTCCAGCCAGGCGTCTACTGCCGGCTCCAGGGAGTAACAGTGGGGGCAGCCGTAGGAGAAAAACTCCCGCACTTCCACCTTGCTGGGGTCATCCACGCTCCCGGGCACATCCAGGATCTTGTAGTGGGTATCCACGGCGAAACGGGCGTGATCATCAGCGGCAGAGGCCGCAGAAACCAGTCCCAACGTCAGCAGCAAAGCCGTCACAAAGCGAAGCATTCATCCTCTCCTTTTTGTTAATGTCCGGTAGTGTGACCACCGGCAGGCATTTTTTATCCTGAAACGCACCGCAATAACGCCTTTTCTCCTGAGCAGGTAAGGCGTTGTTCGGATGCGCCCCGGTATCTTTTCACGTTAGCCACAAAAAAGGCAGCCCGAAGGCTGCCTTTTCTACAAACCGTAACCGGATCGACTTATTTGGACAGCCCGGAAATGAAGCTGGCCACGGCCTTGATCTGGGTATCGCTCATTTCTGCAGCGATGGTCTGCATCATACCCGGCTCTTCGCCGCTACCATCGTTGGTGCGCTTGATCAGGTTATCACCCAGATCATTACGGCCCGCGGCACGGAACGCCTTGAGTTGGTCTTCCACATACTGGGCATTCTGGCCAGCCAGATGCGGGTAGTGAGCTGCATCAATGCCCTGACCTGCCGGGCCATGACAGCCGGAACAGGCGGGAACGTTATTGGCTGCGTCACCGCCACGGTAAAGGCGCTCGCCCTGCTCGACCAGATCCGGATTGGCCTGGCCAGCTTCCGCTTCCTGGGCAGCGTAATAGGCCGCGATGTCCTGCATGTCCTGCTCGGTGAGCAAGTCAGCCTGCTGTTTCATGATGGCATTGTCGCGGGCGCCGGACTTGAAGTCCTGCAGCTGTTTGACCAGGTAGGCTTCGCCCTGGCCAGCCAGTTTCGGGTACATGGCGATCGTGGCGTTACCGCCCTGACCGTGGCAAGCCGCACACGGGGCCGCCTTGGTTTCACCGGCTTCAGCATCACCGGCCGCCATGACCGGGGTGGCTACCACGGCAGCAGCCAGCAGCACGAACAGTTTTGCAAACTTCATGGCCTATCCTTAAACAACAGCATCTTATTTGGCTTTTGACATGTACTCGATCAGAGCACGGTATTCTTCGTCGCTACAGTCGTTGCACATACCTTTGGGCGGCATGGCGTTGAACCCTTCTCTTGCATGCTTCACCATGGTGTCCATGCCTTTTTCCAGGCGGGGCTTCCAGGCAGCTTCGTCGTGGGATTTTGGCGCACCGGCGGCGCCGTTGGAATGACAGAAAGTGCAGCTACTGGCGTAACGTTCCTCAACCGTTGCTGCATGTGCAGCCCCCACGGCCAGAACCATTGTTAAACCTGCTACCCAACCTTTCATATCGTGTCCTCTGCTAAGCTGGCATCACCGCTGGCGAAGTGGGTTTGCCTTTCCGGGCAAACCCTTGTAGAACGTCCGCGGTCTCATCCTGACTAGACCGGCGCCGGGATTATATACCAGTCCCGTCGGTCCCGTCATTTCCCTGTGAATGATAAGGATAAACAAAAGAGGGCCAGAATGGCACAGCACCCCGTAGAAACCTTGCTACATCAGGCCCGCTTTCTGCAAAGCGCCCAGCGCCTGGACCAGTGCCCCCCTGATGAAGGCCGGGAAGTGGCCTTTGCCGGCCGCTCCAATGCCGGCAAATCCAGCGCCATCAACCGCCTGACCAGCCAGCGCACCCTGGCCCGGACCTCCAAGACCCCGGGGCGCACCCAGCTGATCAACTTCTTCGAGCTGGATGACAGCCGCCGCCTGGTCGACCTGCCCGGATACGGCTACGCCAAGGTCGCCAAGACCAAGCGCAATGAATGGCAGCAACACCTGGATCACTATCTGGCCGAGCGCCAGGCGCTGATCGGGCTGGTGCTGATGATGGATATTCGCCACCCCCTCAAGGACTTTGACCTGCTGATGCTGGAATGGTCAGCCCAGGCCAACATGCCTCTTCATATCCTCATGACCAAGGCCGACAAACTGAAATTCGGGGCAGCAAAGAACACCCTGATGAAGGTCAAAAGCCAGCTCAAGAACCACCCCGCCCCGTTGAGCCTGCAATTGTTCTCGGCCACCAACGGCACAGGCTGCGAAGACGCCTGGAACAAGCTGGGTGAATGGCTGGAGGTAGAGGGGTTCGGAGCCGATCAGCCTGTGACGCCTGACGCCTGACGCCAGCCCCGCAGGAGCGGTCGTTCGACCGCGAAACCCCCTCCGCAGCGAATCGCGGTGGAACCACCGCTCCCACAGTGAAATCAGGATTTTGGGGTCTGGTTTTGCGGCGCCTGACTTTTCTCCAGGCAAAAAAAATCCCTGGCAGCAATCTTGGGGGAAGGGAACGACTGTGCTGCCAGGGAGGCTTGCCGCCCCGGTCTCTTTGGGGGAAAAGACCGGGGACATTAACGACGGACCGGTGAGGGTACTGGGGGATCGGGGGTTCCGGCCCGTCGCTGTTAATAAGATGCCCTCTTTCCCGGAAAGTTCCATCCCCCCGAAAGTATTTTTTGCAGACTTTTTTCCATCCTGTCGATCTGCGTCACAAAACTGGCGAGAAATGGCACCTCGGCCCCCTCTCGGTGCATAAAGGCGCCGGGCAAATACGGCCCGCGGGGGCTAGTTCGTTGAATAAAAAGCAATTCTTTCAGGCAGGAAAAAGTGGCACAGCAGTTGCTTAATGATTAATCAAACAAGTTTCTCTTGTCTGGCAAGCCTAAACGCCAGGCAAAAAAAATCCCTGGCAGCAATCTTGGGGGAAGGGAACGACTGCGCTGCCAGGGAGGCTTGCCGCCCTAATCTCTGGGGAGAGATCAGGGAGTCCAAATAAGCTACGAACCGGCTGAGGGTACTGGGGGATCGGGGGGTGCCAATCCGTAGCTATTTCTTATGACCGCCCCGGTTTTTCGAAAGTTCCAACCCGTCCGACCTTTTACAAATTTTACGATCAAACCCGGCAGCCCGCCGTAGGAGCGTCGCTTGCGGCGCGATAATCCTGGCCAGTAACGAGTGTCGAGTTACGAAACCCTCTAAGCCATCAGATCTGCTGATTTTGCCTTTCGAAACCCGCTTCTCGTAACTCGCAAAATTGTGATCGCGCCCGGCAGCGGGCAGATCGCAGCTCACCTACTGCTTCCAGGGCTCACCCCGCGTTCCTTTCATCCGCTTGAGATCCCGATGCATGGCCGCCTTCGCCAACATATGGGCCGATACCGGCGCGGTAATAAACAGGAACAGGGTGATCAATACCTCATGGAGCTGCAGCCCGCGCTCCTGCCATGAGAAAAACAGCAACGACGCCACAATGGCACCGCCCACGCCCAGAGTCGTGGCTTTGGTCGGACCGTGCAGCCGGGTGTAGAAGTCCGGCAGCCGTGCCAGGCCAATAGAGCCCACCAGAGCAAACACGCCGCCAATCATCACGAAGGCGGATACCAGCCACTCAATCAATGTGTCCATCTTGTCTTCTCCTGCAAGCCGCGGTGCGACTTACTCAATAATGTCGCCGCGGGTCACGTACTTGGCCACCGCCACGGTGCTGACAAACCCGATCAGTGCGATCAGCATGGCGGCCTCGAAATAGAGCTTGCTGTCCTGCTGGATCCCGTACAGCACAATCAGGGCAATGCTGTTGATATACATGGTATCCAGCGCCAGCACCCGGTCCGGCAACGATGGACCGAAAATCAATCGGCCCAAATTCAGTAGCCAGGCCAGCACAAACAGGCCCATGGCCAGGGAAATGGCTGTCTCTAGCATTCGAAAATCTCCTTCAGCGGGCGCTCGTAGCGCTGCTTGATCTCCGCCACCAGCGCAGCGGGGTCATCCACATCCAGGGCATGAATCAACAGGGTCTGGCGATCCTGGCTCACATCTGCCGACACGGTGCCCGGCGTCAGGGAAATGGTGCTGGCCAGCAAGGCAATAGCAAAGTCATCGTCCAGCTCGATGGGAAATTCCACAAAGCCAGGACGCAACGACTTGAGCGGCCCCAACACCTTGATGGCCACCGACACGTTGGCCACGATGATGTCGTACAGCACCACCACCACAAAACCGAACATGCGTGGCAGGTTGCGAATCCGCGGCACATTGGGCCAGAAGGGGCGGGTCGTCAGCGGCAACAGTACCGCCAGCACCGCCCCCAACAGGGCATGCCCTGCCGTAAAGCCGCTGAGCAGCATCCACGCCAGCCACAAGATCAGACTCAGGCTGGGAAACGGCAGAACACGATCCAGCAAACGACTCATTGCGCACCTCCACCCAGTACTGCCTGCACATACCCATGAGGCTGACGCAACTGGTCGGCAACCGCCTCTGCCCATTGCAGCCCTGCTTCACCCCACAGGGCCATGGCCGGGCTCAGGGCCAGCAACCACAGCACCGCAAACAGGCGCCGGCGTGATGGCCGCAGGCCTGCGCTTTCCCCCGTGGTCCGCCAGAACAAGGTGGACCCGGCACGACTCAGGGCAATCACCCCACATAGCCCGGCCACCAGCAGCAGCACCCAGTAGATCGGTTCCGGTACGGTACGCAGCAAACCCACCTTGCCAATAAAGCCAGACAGGGGTGGCAGACCAATCACCGCGATGGCACCAACAAAAAACAACAGCGACAGCCGGCCACCACCCAGAATAGCCGGGCCCGCCACCAGGCGATCGCCCACCTCGCCGCGACCCCGGGCCACCAGCCCGGCCAGCAGGAACAGGGCCCCGCAGATCAGCGTGGAATGCACCAGGTAATACAGGGCCGGCGCCAGCGCCGCCCCATACCCTGCAGAAAACGCCGCAATCAGGGTGCCTACCGACATCACCACCAGGTACGCCACCGCCGTCCCCAGACGCTTGGCCCCCAACGCCCCCAGGCAGGCCAGCCCCAGGGTAATCAAGCCCAGCCACCACAACGCCTGCTGCCCAATGGGCGGTATTGGCGCCACGATCAACGCCATCACCCGGACCATGGCGTAGATGCCTACCTTGGTCATGATGGCAAACAGTGCAGCCACCGCAGGGGTGGCATTGGCGTATGTCGCCGGCAACCAGAAATACAAGGGGAACAGCGCAGCCTTGAGACCGAACACCACCCACAGCAATAACAACGCCACCGAGAACAGGGTGGTGTCTCCCACCGGCAGAGACTGGGCCTTCACCGCCACATCCGCCATATTCAGGGTGCCCGTGGTGCCATAAATCAGCCCCAGCGCAATCAGGAACAGGCCAGAGCCCACCAGATTCAGCACCACATAATGCAGGCCTGCCTTCACCCGCGCCGGGCCACGGCCATGCAGCGCCAGCCCATAGGACGCAATCAGCAACACCTCGAAGAACACAAACAGGTTGAAGAGATCGCCGGTGAGAAAGGCACCATTGATGCCCATCAACTGGAACTGAAACAGCCCGTGAAAGTTGGCCCCTTTGCGGTCATCACCGCAGCTCGCATACAGCAAGGCAGGAAAGGCCAGCACCGCAGTGAGCAACACCATCAAGGCACTGAACCGGTCCAGCACCAGCACGATGCCGAACGGCGCTTCCCAGTTGCCCAGTTTGTAAACGGTATAAGCGCCGTCCCAGGCCTGATTGACCAGCACCACACCCACGGCCAGCAGGGCCGCACAGGAGAGCAGCCCGGTAAAGCGGCGCAGCCGATGGCGCTCACGCACCTCCAACAGCAACAGCAACCCCGCCAGACACGGAATCAGAACCGGGGCGATAATCCAGTGACTCATGCTTCGCCCCCCTCATCCTGGCGACCGGGCACGTCATCGCGGCCATCCACGTGATCGGTGTAGTGCTCGCCCTGGCTACGCAAGGCCAGCACCACCAAAAACGCGGTCATGGCAAACCCGATCACGATGGCGGTCAACACCAGCGCCTGGGGCAGCGGGTCGGTGGGGTTCTCGCTCATACCCACCACCGCTACTTCATCCATCTTCAAGCCACCCATGGAGAACAGGAACACGTTTACGCCATAGCTGAGCAGCGTCAGACCCATGACCACCGGGAAGGTCCGTGCCCGCAGACACAAATACACCCCGGAGGTCACCAGCACACCAATAATGATTGCAACCAGCAGTTCCATCAGGCGTCCTCCCTCTTGTCATCCAGCAGCGACAGCTTGCCCAGATTGGCCAGCATCAACAGCGTCGCGCCCACTACCGTGAGGAACACCCCGGTATCGAACAGCATGGCGGTGGCCAGCTCGAACTTGCCCACCACCGGCCAGTAAATGTAAGCAAAATCACTGGTCAGGAACGGATAGCCAAAGGCCCAGCTACCGATCCCGGTCAGCCCTGCCAGCAGCACACCCAACGCCACCACCGGGTGGTAATCCCCCGGCATACGGCTATGCACCCAGGCCACGCCCGAAGCCACATACTGCAGCACCAACGCCACCGAAGTGATCAGGCCTGCCACAAAGCCCCCGCCCGGCAGGTTGTGCCCCCGCAGGAAGATGTACACCGCGATCAGCAAGGCCAGCGGTAGCAGAGGCCGTGAGATCGTCACCAGAATCAGTGGGTGGGCATCTTTCGCCCAGGGGCGGCCCAGCGAATCGTACTTGGCCGAACGCAGCTCCAGATCCTTGAGCAGGGCATAAATACCCATGGCCGCAATCCCCAGCACGGTGATTTCCCCGAAGGTATCGAAACCGCGGAAGTCCACCAGGATCACGTTCACCACATTGGTGCCACCACCCCCGGATTTACTGTTATCCATAAAGAACTGACTGATGGTGCTGGTTTCGCCGGTCATCACCAGGAACGCCATCACCGCCACGCCAACCCCGCAGACCAGGGCCAGCAACATGTCGCGCAGCACCCGGATGGAAGACGACTCCGCCTTGGTGCGTACCGGCAGGAAGTACATGGCCAGCATCAGCAACAGCATGGTCACCACTTCCACCGACAGCTGGGTCAATGCCAGATCCGGCGCCGAAAAACGCACAAACAGCAGTGACACCATCAGCCCCACGACGCTCAATGACATGATCGAGGTCATACGATGGCGGTGCAGTATGGTGGTCAGCAACGCCCCCGCCACCAGCATGGCCGTGCAGAGGATCGCCACCCCGTCCATGGGCAGCATCTCCACATCCAGGCTCAGGGCCGGCAACTTGCCAAGCTGGGTCAGCAGCACCACTGCCACCAGAGCAATCAGCCAGGCCACATAACTCTGTAGCGATCCGTTCTGGAAACGCTGGGTAATGGCGGCAGACCAGCGGCCCAGGCGCTGCACCTGCCCTTCAAAGACCAGCTTGGCATCGATATCAGGCACACGGGAGCGCAGCGCGAACAGACGGCGCCGCTGGGTATAGACCAGCACCCCGCCCGCGGTCGCAACAAAGCTCATGATTAATGGCAGGTTGAAACCATGCCAGATCGACAGGTGATATTCCGGCAGATTACCGCCCAGCGTCGCCGTGGCCGCCACGGCCAGCAGCCCGGCCACGGTGATCGCCGGGAACACCCCCACCGCCACACACAACGCCACCAGAATTTCCACCGGCACCTTCATGTAGCGCGGCGGCTCATGGGGCGGGTATTTGGGCAGGTTGACCGGCTCGCCGTTAAAGAACACATCGTGAATAAAGCGCGCCGAGTAGGCCACCGAGAACACCCCGCCCAGGGTTGCCCCCACCGGCAGAATCCAGCTCAGGGCCCCCAGCTGGTGGGAATCCAGCGTTTCGGCAAAGAACATCTCCTTGGACAGGAAGCCATTCAGCAACGGCACCCCGGCCATGGCCGCCGAGGCCACCATGGCCAGCACCGCCGTATAGGGCATGTATTTCCACAGGCCATTGATGCGGCGCATGTCGCGGGTGCCGGTTTCGTGATCAATGATCCCCGCTGCCATGAACAGGCTGGCCTTGAAGGTCGCATGGTTGATGATGTGGAACACCGCCGCCACCGCCGCCATCTCGCTGTTCAGACCAAACAGCAGGGTAATCAGGCCCAGATGGCTAATGGTGGAGTACGCCAGCAACCCCTTGAGATCGTGCTGGAACAGGGCCGCAAAAGCGCCCCACAGCAAGGTCAGCATGCCCGCCAGGGACACCAGCTCGAACCACAGGTCGGTGCCGGCCAGCGCCGGGTACAGCCGCGCCATCAGGAACACCCCGGCTTTGACCATGGTGGCCGAGTGTAAGTAGGCACTCACTGGCGTGGGTGCAGCCATGGCGTGGGGCAGCCAGAAATGGAACGGGAACTGGGCGCTCTTGGTGAACACCCCCAGCAACACCAGACAAAGAATCAGCGGGTACCATTCGCTGCCGCGAATCAGGTCACCGCTTTCCAGCACCGTTTGCAGGGAGAACGACCCCACCACGCCACCGATCAACAGCACCCCGGCCAGCAACGCCAGGCCGCCCATGCCGGTCACCGTCATGGCCATGCGTGCGCCCTTGCGGGCCCCGGTCTGGTGCCCCCAGAAACCGATCAGCAGAAACGAGCTAAGGCTGGTCAGCTCCCAGAACACCACCAGCAACAGCAGGTTGTCGCTGGTGACCACACCCAGCATGGCGCCCATAAAGAGCAACAGGTAGGCGTAAAAGCGTCCGGCTTTCTCCTTGGCGGAGAGGTAATAGCGGGCATACAGGATCACCAGCAGCCCGATGCCCAGCACCAGCAGGGCAAACAGTAATGCGAGGCCATCCAGACGGAAGTCCAGCGACAGATCCAGGCTAGGGATCCAGTTCAGGGTGCTGTGCAGGGTTTCGCCGGCAAACACCTGTCGAGCAGGCGCATAGAGCAGCGCCAGGGCCGTGGCAGGCAACAACGCCGCACCGCAGGCCAACAGGGTTCGGTTCCCCGTGAAACGCTCCACCAATGGCGGCAGAAATGCGCCCAGAAAAGGCAGCATCACCACAAAGGCAAGGTTCATAGATCAATCCGTTGTCATCATCGTAAGGGCGGCAACCCGCCCGCTAGCTTGAACAGGGTAGCTCAGAAAGACAATGACAACGGCGGATCAGGAAAATACGGACGGCGGCCCCGGCGAGGACACTGGGACAGGATGATGCAGCAGGGCTGGACCAGAAACGCGGTCATGGCATCCGTATTGATCGAAATGAGCGCTGAGTATGCCACGGGTGGGCAGTGGGTGCGATACGACACGGCGGTGAGTTCAAAGTTCAAAGTTCAAAGTTGAAAGTTGAAACGCGACCCAGGAATAGAGCAGGCGGCCGCGCCATGCCCGCGATTACCGGTAATGGCGCGGGCACACACCATCAGACCCCGATAGCCTCTCCCGCGCTTTTGAACTTTCAACTTTAAACTTTCAACTCGCCTCACCCGCCCTGCCGAAACCCGCCAATTCCGCTACACTCTCCCCCTCAGTCATCAGCAGAAGTCGAACCCCATGTCCGCAGCCGAAAAGCCCATCATCCTGGTCGATGGTTCCTCCTACCTTTACCGCGCCTTTCATGCCCTGCCGCCGCTCACCACCTCCAGCGGCCAGCCCACCGGGGCCGTGCGCGGCGTGGCCGCCATGCTGCGCAAACTGATGAAGGACTACGACCCGGAGTACATGGCGGTGATTTTCGACGCCAAGGGCAAGACCTTCCGCGACGACATGTTCGAAGCCTACAAATCCAATCGCCCGCCCATGCCCGATGACCTGCGCGCCCAGGTCCAGCCGCTGCACGACCTGATCCGCGCCATGGGCCTGCCGCTGATTATTGAAGAAGGCGTTGAAGCCGACGACGTAATCGGCACCTACGCCCGAATCTTCGGCGAACAGGGCAAACCGGTGCTGATCTCCACCGGCGACAAGGACATGGCCCAGCTGGTCACCGACAAGGTCACCCTGATCAACACCATGAACGAAGCCCTCTACGACATCGAAGGCGTGAAGAAAAAGTTCGGCGTGGGGCCCGAGCTGATCATCGACTTCCTCGCCCTCATGGGCGACAAGGTGGACAACATTCCCGGCGTGCCCGGGGTGGGGGAAAAGACCGCCCTCGGCCTGCTGCAGGGCCTGGGCTCCCTCGACACCGTCTACGACAACCTGGACAAGGTCGCCGGGCTGAGCTTCCGGGGCGCCAAGACCCTGGGCAAAAAGCTGGAAGAGCACAAGGAGATGGCCTTCCTCTCCTACCAGCTGGCCACCATCAAGCTGGACTGCGAGGTCAGCGACGACCTCAACGACCTGAAACTGCAAACCCCGGACGCCGAGAAACTGGCCGAGTACTACCGCAGCCTGGAGTTCAAGGGCTGGCTCAGTGAACTGCTGGCCGGCAAAGACCCCGCCGCCGAAGACGCCGGTGGCCAGGTCGAGATGGAGGCCGACGACGACACCCCACCCGCCCCCAGTTTCGGGCGCGACGCCTACGACATCGTCTACACCCCGGCACAGCTGGACAAGTGGATCGACAAGCTGAAAAGCGCCGGGGAATTTTCCTTCGACACCGAAACCACCAGCCTCAACTACATGAACGCCGAACTGGTGGGCTTCTGCGTGGCCGTGGATGACAAGGCCGCCTACATCCCCTTCGGCCACAACTACCCCGGCGCCCCGGACCAGCTCGACAAGCAAGTCGTCATGGACGCCTTCAAGCCCCTGCTGGAAGACGCACGGCTAAAGAAAATCGGCCAGAACCTGAAGTACGACATGAGCGTACTCGCCGAAGACGTGGGCATCACCCTGCGTGGCGTGGCCTACGACACCATGCTGGAATCCTACGTACTGGATTCCGTGGCCACCCGCCACGACATGGACTCCCTGTCCCTGAAATACCTGGGCCGCAAGACCATCAGCTTCGAAGAGATTGCCGGCAAGGGTGCCAAGCAGCTCACCTTCAACCAGGTAGGCCTGCACGAAGCCAGCCGCTACGCCGCCGAAGACGCCGACGTGACCCTGCGCCTGCACCAGACCCTATGGCCCAAACTGGAGAAGGAAGGCCGCCTGCCGGAAGTGTTCCGCGACATCGAACTGCCGCTGGTGACGGTACTCAGCCGCATCGAACGCAACGGCACCTACGTGGACGCCACCCTGCTCAAGCACCAGAGCCAGTTCCTGGCCAAGCGCATGGCAGAACTGCAGGAAAAGGCTTTCGAGATCGCCGGGCAGGAATTCAACCTGGCCAGCCCCAAACAGCTGGGTGAAATCCTCTACGAAAAACTGGAAATTCCGGTCATCAAGAAGACCCCCAAAGGCGCGCCGTCCACCGCTGAACCGGTACTGCAGGAACTGGCCCTGGAATACCCCCTGCCCCAGGTGATCATGGACTACCGTGGCGTGGCCAAACTGAAGAACACCTACACCGACAAACTGCCGGAGCTGATCAACCAACGCACCGGCCGCGTGCACACCTCCTACCACCAGGCGGTGGCCGCCACCGGACGCCTGTCTTCCAGTGATCCGAACCTGCAGAACATTCCGGTGCGCAGTGAAGAAGGCCGCAAGATTCGCCAGGCCTTCCTCGCCCCCAAAGGCAAAAAGATCGTCGCCTGCGATTACTCCCAAATCGAACTGCGCATCATGGCGCACCTGAGTGACGACAAGGGCCTCACCGACGCCTTCGAAAAAGGCCTGGATATTCACCGCGCCACCGCCGCCGAAGTGTGGGGCAAGGCCCTCGACGAAGTCAGCGACAACGAGCGGCGCAACGCCAAGGCCATCAACTTCGGCCTGATCTACGGCATGAGCGCCTTTGGTCTCGCCAAGCAACTAGGCCTGCCGCGCAAGGAAGCCCAGGACTATATCGACCTCTACTTTGAACGCTACCCGGGCGTAAAACGCTACATGGAAGACACCCGCGCCCAGGCCTCCGAGCAAGGCTACGTGGAAACCCTGTTCGGCCGCCGCCTTTACCTGCCGGAAATCCGCAGCAGCAACGGCCAACGCCGCCAGGCCGCCGAACGCACCGCCATCAACGCCCCCATGCAAGGCACTGCGGCGGACATCATCAAGATGGCCATGATCAAGGTCCACGACTGGCTCGACACCACCGACTTTGATGCCAAGATGATCATGCAGGTGCACGATGAACTGGTGTTTGAAGTGGCGGAGGATCAGGTGGAGGATTTGGTCAAGGAAGTGAAGGCTCGCATGGAGTCAGCGGCGGCATTGAAGGTGCCGTTGATTGTGGATGCGGGGATTGGGGAGAATTGGGACGAGGCGCATTGATTAAGGAGGGGGAATATTGGAACGCGTAATAATCGAGATACCAACTCTAAAATCTGATGAGGCAGGCTTTAAAAGACTATTAGCCAATGCCGTAAAAGCGGATGACCGGCTGCAGATCTGAAGGCAATCCATTGGGTTCCAGCCTTTTCGAAAAAAAGGCTCACTACGACAGACATAAAAAACGGCGCTCGGATATCCGCACGCCGTTTTGATGTGGAGCACTACAGGGTTACTTCAGATCGAAGCGATCCAGCTCCATCACCTTGGTCCAGGCCGCCACAAAATCTCTGGCGAACTTTTCCTTGGCATCATCACTGGCATAAACCTCAGCCAATGCACGCAACACGGAGTTGGAACCAAACACCAGATCCACACGGGAGGCGGTCCACTTGACCTCACCGCTGTCACGGTCGCGGCCTTCAAACGCCTCCTGATCCTTGTCGACCGCTTTCCACTCGGTATTCATGTCGAGCAGGTTGACGAAGAAATCGTTGCTCAGCGTTCCCGGCTTGTCCGTCAGAACACCCTGGCTGCCGCCATCACTGTTGGCACCCAGTACCCGCAAGCCGCCGACCAGCACGGTCATTTCCGGGGGAGTCAGGGTCAGCAACTGGGCGCGATCAATCAACAGGTGCTCGGCACCAATGCTGAACTTGCCCTTCTGGTAGTTGCGGAACCCATCCGCCACCGGCTCCATGGGCTCAAACGAAGCCACATCGGTCTGCTCCAGCGAGGCATCCATCCGGCCCGGGTTGAAGGGCACGGTCAGATCCACACCCGCCTCCTTGGCCGCTTTTTCGATAGCGGCACCACCGGCCAGTACGATCAGGTCCGCCAGCGACACTTTCTTGCTACCCGTGTTGAACTCGCTCTGGATACCTTCCAGCGCCTTGATCACCTTGGCCAATTGTTTGGGCTGGTTTACCTCCCAATCTTTTTGCGGCGCCAGACGTACACGGGCGCCGTTGGCACCACCACGCTTGTCGCCACCCCGGAAGGTCGAGGCGGATGCCCAAGCGGCAGAAACCAGCTCGGAAACAGACAATCCGGCATCCAGAATCCTGGCCTTCAGATCCGCAATGTCCTTGCTACCCACCAGATCGTGATCCACGGCGGGAATCGGATCCTGCCAGATCAGCACTTCCTGCGGCACTTCCGGGCCGAGGTAGCGATCACGGGGCCCCATGTCACGGTGAGTCAGTTTGAACCAGGCACGGGCAAAGGCATCGGCAAACTGATCCGGGTTATCCTTGAAGCGACGGGAGATCTTTTCGTACTCCGGATCGAAACGCAGGGACAAATCCGTGGTCAGCATGGTAGGCCGGCGCTTCTTCGACTTGTCGAAGGGGTCCGGAATGACATCATCGGCATCCTTGGCCACCCACTGGTGGGCGCCAGCCGGACTTTTGGTCAGCTCCCACTCGAAACCGAACAGGTTCTCGAAGAAGTAGTAGCTCCACTTCACCGGCGTCTGTGTCCAGATCACTTCCAGGCCGCTGGTAATCGCATCACCGGCTTTGCCACTGGCATGATCACTCTTCCAGCCAAATCCTTGCGCGGCCATATCCGCCGCTTCCGGGTCGGCACCTACCAGTTCCGCATCACCCGCACCATGGGTCTTGCCAAAGGTGTGACCACCCGCAATCAGCGCCACGGTTTCTTCATCATCCATGGCCATGCGGGCAAAGGTTTCACGAATATCATGGGCGGCGGCTACCGGGTCCGGGTTGGCATTCGGGCCTTCCGGGTTGACGTAGATCAGCCCCATCTGCACTGCTGCCAGCGGGTTTTCCAGATCGCGCTGGCCGGCACGGGATTCAGCGTAGCGCTTGTCGCCATCCAGCCAGCCTTTCTCGGCACCCCAGTAGACATCGTGATCCGGCTCCCAGACATCTTCACGACCGCCGGCGAAACCAAAGGTTTTGAAGCCCATGGATTCCAGCGCCACGTTACCGGTGAGGATCATCAGGTCTGCCCAGGAAATCTTGCGACCGTACTTCTGCTTCACCGGCCAGATCAGGCGTCGGGCCTTGTCCAGGTTGCCGTTGTCCGGCCAGCTATTGAGCGGGGCGAAACGCTGCTGGCCACGACCACCACCGCCGCGGCCATCGGCCAGACGGTAGGTGCCGGCACTGTGCCAGGCCATGCGGATAAACAGGCCGCCGTAGTGACCAAAATCTGCCGGCCACCAGTCTTTCGAATCGGTCATGACCTTGCGCAGGTCTGCCTTAACCGCCGCCAGATCCAGGCTGTTAAATTCCTTGGCATAGTCGAAGTCGTCCCCCATGGGGTCCGACTTGGTTGAATGCTGACTGAGCAGGTCCAGACGCAACTGGTTCGGCCACCAGTCCTGGTTCGTGGTCCCACCGCCAGCAGCGTGTGCTACCGGGCACTTGTTTCCGTCAGCCATAACACTTTCTCCCTTGATGTGTTGATTGCCTCATTACCTGACGTCTTCTATCTAATCCCTTACCAACCAATAGCTCCAGTCAACTTTACCGAATGAACCGATAGTTTTTATTAAAATCCGGTGCCCTGATGTCAGCCATCATTGGCAACCCTCACCCAACGCACAACCCTGTCACAGGCTTCGTGCTAGAGTGGCTCTACAACTAGAACATACAGGGATTCGGTGACTTTTCCATCGACACAAGACACGGAGATAACCTGACATGCGCAGGATCAAATTCGGCTTGCCGCTAACCACTTTCCTGCTGGCCGCCTGCGATGACACCCCGCCCCCGCAAGCCCCGCCGCCCGAAGTATTCGTGGTCACCGCCAGCCAACAGCCTTACCAGCAAGACAGAAATCCCGGTCTGCGCGGCCTGCCATTCCCGCCGCTCACAACCGTTTGAATACGATCGCACCGGCCAGCCGTTGATGGACAGTTTCCTGCCCGCCACCCTGGATGACGGGCTGTATCATGTGGATGGCTAGGTAAACGATGAAGTCTTTGTTTACGGCTCGTTTGTGCAGAGCCTGATGTATGAAAAAGGCGTCACCTGCAGCGACTGCCACAACCCTCACAGCCTTGAATTAAAGGCGGAAGGCGACAACGTCTGCCTGCAATGCCACACCCCGGACTACGCCACAGAGCAACACCATTTCCATGAACCCGGCACCCCGGGCAGCCAGTGTGTGGATTGCCACATGCCAGCCAAAACGTTCATGCAAGTGGATGCCCGCCGCGACCACAGCTTCCGGATTCCCCGCCCGGATCTGAGCGACAGCCTCGGCACCCCCAACGCCTGCAACCAGTGTCACACCGACAAGGACGCTGCCTGGGCCACAGAGACGCTCAAACAATGGTATGGCCATCTTCCCAGCGGGCATCAGCAGTTTGCACACACTCTGCATGCGGCTCGGCAGGGGCGGGCCTCCAGCCAGTCACTGGCGCGGCTACTCGGCAATACCAGACAGCCTGATATTGCCCGCGCTACGGCGGCTCACCTGCTCGGTTCACAACTGGACGGGGCCTCGATACCCGCGCTGGCCCAAGCGCTCAACAGCCCCAGCGGACAGATCCGTCAGGCTGCGATCACCGCCTTACAATCCCTGCCCCTGAATCAGCGCTGGTCTTTGCTTGCCCCCTTGCTCAATGATCCACAACGGGTCGTGCGCATCAGTGCCGCAGAAGCCTTGGCTGACGTTCCGGTGAGTGAAGTTCCTCTGGCAGCACAGCAGAGCCTGATGAACGGCTTCAAGGAATTCGAGCAGGCCCAGGCACACAATGCCGACACCCCGTCAGCACGCGTAAAGCTGGCGAATTTCCTGCTTGCTCAGGGGTATGAAAAACGTGCCGAGGAAGAATATCGACAGGCGATCCAACTGGACCGGCAATGGATGTCCGCCTATGTCAATCTTGCCGACCTGTATCGTCGCCAGCGCAAAGAGGAAGCAGGAGAAAAAGTTCTGATGGAGGGTCTGAAGCAACAACCCGCAAATGCCGATCTGAATCATGCCATGGGCTTGCTGAAGGTGCGCCAGAAGGCCTCCACTGCCGCACTGGACTACCTGCATAAGGCCGCCACCGAGGCCCCGGACAACAGCCATTATCAATATGTCTATGCCATTGCACTGGACAGCTATGGACAACGCCCTGCCGCCATCAACTGGCTGCGGGATAGCCTGGAGAGGCGGCCAGCCGAGTCACTTGAAAGGCTGCTCCATCAATGGAAGAACGAACCTTGATACCTTCTTGCCAGGCAAACGTAACACGACAGTCATTACTTTCCTGATTCGATTTCTTCCAGACGATGAATAATCGGGGCGTACTCACGATTGACCTCTTCGATCTCCCGATCAAAACCCTCAAGCTTTTTTTCGGAAGCCTTAATCTGCCGCTGCAAGCGATCAATCGCCTCCTGCACCGGCGCGGCCACCTTGTTACCTGCCCGTTCGCTGCGAGCAGCTACGGCGATCTCGTCATCCAACTTCATCTGCAGCTGAGCCAGATTGTTTTCCTCGTAACTGATGGCCAGCTCAAGTGAGTCGACCTTTCTGTCACGGGCACGGACGGCATCGTCGGGACCAGCGTAAAGCCGTAGCAATTCAGCATCTTCTCGCCGCTGCCGCGCTGCGGTTAAACGGCGTTTACGCGCTTCCTCGTCATGGAGTGCCACCCCTTCCACTTCTTCCAGTACACGGCCGTAGCTATCCACCCGTTGGTAGCCGTTCTCAATAGCCGTGTTGGTCAAGGTGCGCTCCAGGTGCACAACTCCGTCCGCAGTAATGTAGCGGTAGTAAATCTCCTCAGGGGCTGACGACGAGCTGCCGGCTGCCCACAAAGAGGAGGAACAGACCAGTGCGGCGACAATGACAAGGCTTCGCATTTTGTTATTCCACTCCGTAGCGCTCCCGGTACTCGCGCATCTTGGCCACCATGGGGCCGCTATCCGGTTGCTGCTCCAACCAGTCGATAATATCGTTCATTGCCACGATACTGCCGACCGGCACCCCCAAAGTTTTTTCTACTTCCTGGATCGCCGACAGCTCACCCTTGCCTCGCTCTTGACGATCCAGGGCCACCATGACACCCGCCATGGTCGCATCGGTCTTTTCGAACAAGGCAGCCACTTCTCTGATGGCTGTCCCTGCCGTAATCACATCATCAATCACCAACACCCGGCCCTGCAGAGGAGCCCCGACCAGCCAGCCGCCTTCGCCGTGATCCTTGGCTTCCTTGCGGTTAAAGGCCCAGGGCAAATCCTGGCCGTGATGCTCAGCCAGCGCCACCGACACCGCCGCTACCAGCGGGATACCTTTGTAGGCTGGTCCGAACAACATATCGAATTTCTGGCCAGATGCCATGATCGCATCCGCATAATAGCGACCCAGCCGTGCCAGCGCCTCACCCGTATTGAAGGTACCGGCGTTAAAGAAGTACGGGCTGGTGCGCCCGGACTTGAGCGTGAACTCACCAAATTTCAGGGCGTCACGCTCCTGGGCGAAACGCAGGAAATGCTTCTTGTAGTTCTTGATGGTCATGATTTACCAGCCCAATACGCTCTGTTGTGCCTTGATGATGTCGTTGATGCCCTTTTCCGCCAGGCCCAGCAGGGTATCGGACTGCTCGCGGGTAAACGGCGCGCCTTCGGCGGAGCCCTGAATCTCGATAAAGCCGCCTTGCTGGGTCATTACCACGTTCATGTCGGTCCCGGCGTTGGAATCCTCAGCATAGTCCAGATCCAGCACCGGGGTGTCCTTATAAACGCCCACGGAGACCGCACCGACCAGGCCGTTAAGCGGGTCATCCTTGATCTTCTTGGTTTCCAGCAGATGGGTAAAGGCATCGACCAGCGCCACGCAGGCACCAGAGATAGAGGCCGTGCGGGTACCACCATCGGCCTGCAGCACATCGCAGTCCAAATAGATGGTGCGCTCGCCCAGCTTGCTCAGATCCACCGCGGCACGCAGCGAACGGCCGATCAGGCGCTGGATTTCCAGGGTACGGCCACCCTGCTTGCCACGGGAGGCCTCACGGCCGGAGCGGGTATGGGTGGAGCGGGGCAACATGCCGTATTCGGCGGTCAGCCAACCCTGGCCCTTGCCTTTCAGGAAGCGCGGCACCCCTTCTTCCACGGACGCGGTACACAGCACCTTGGTGTTCCCGAAGGCCACCAGCACACTGCCCTCGGCATGAACGGTGTAGTTGCGGGTAAAGCTCAGTTCACGCAGTTCATCAGTGGCTCGACCGGAAGGACGCATGGGATCTCCTGAATCATAGAAAACGAAAGGCCGGCCATTGTAGCAAACACCGGCGGCAATGCCTTCCTTGCACCTCCCTCCGTTCAGACTAGACTAGGGAGCCTCTGAATAACTCCTTGCA